>DASYVY010000539.1:0-5064 GCA_035936535.1 Thermomicrobiales bacterium
CGTCAGCATCGTCGGTCGAAACCGGCCCTCAATCGACTCCACGCTCCAGCCAGGACCATTCATGAGCTTCAGCCCGTTCATCTTCATCAGCCTCTTCTACGCGGTGATCGGTGTCCGCGTGATCCTCCGGCTGATCCGCTCATGGCGGTCAGTCTGGGATCTCCGTTTCACCTCCCAGGACCGCGCGCTGGTCGATGAATCCGCCTTTTTCGTGCTTGTCCCCATCTCGGTCGCGCTTCACGAGCTGGGCCACGCCGTCGCGATCTGGAGCATGGGCGGCGAGGTGGTCGATTTCGGCTACTACGGTTTCGCCGGATATGTCTCCTACTTTCCCGCCGGGTTCTCCGACACGCAACAGACCATCATCGCCGCTTCGGGCGTCCTCGTGAATCTGGTGCTCTGCCTGCTCGCGCTCGGGGTTGTCTTCCTCATCCGACCCCGTATGCGCTCGGCGGTCAACGAGCTGCTACTGCAGTTCGCCATGCTCTCGGGCATCAATGCGTTCATCGTCTATCCGCTGCTCGATATCGCATCGGGGCTAAATGGGGACTGGCGACAGATGTACGACAGCGGCGTCCCATGGCTGACGACGGTGATCGTCGGCGTGCAGGCCGCCACGCTGGCGACGGGCTACTGGCTCTACACCAACTCCAGGATGAAGGCGCGGATCGCCAGCTTGGTCGACATCCCGCCAGGCTACGAGCGCGGCCTGCTCGGAGGTACGCGGCCTGGAACGATCGACCCCGAAACGCTCTCTCCGGCCGAGCGCGTTCTCCGTGAGGCAGCGGAGCGCGTCGCGAGCGGATGGTCGGACCCCGTGCACACCGATTTCCAACGCTTCGATGGCGGTACCGCGATCATCCTCCAATGGGGCAATGGCGGACCGCCAAAAGCCGTGGCGACGCGCACGCTGGCGAACGGCCGCACCGATCTCCTGGCGCTGTCGATCGGTAAGGCGGGGGATTCCAGCGCGGCGCCCCGGCTGATGCACCAGTGGCCGACCTTGCCACGCGAGGATGACCTGACACTGGGAATCCGGCTGGCGATGGAGACCATCGATCGCGGCGGTTGAACCGCCCACATGGTCCCCGAACCGTCCGGGTCCGCCGGTAATGGCCCTGCACCAGCAGGTGACCGCGATACTGGGCTGTACACCGGCAGGTGGCTCGCACAAGTGTATGGACCGGCCATCGCAACAGTGCACCGAGTTGCCGCGGAACATCCTTTACCGGCCGGCGACCGGAACCAGACCGGCGAGCTTCTCGGTGACAAGCTGATACGCCGTCCAGAACACCCCTTCCGACATGGTCGGATACGAGTGGATCGTGTCCGGGATCGCCGAGACCGGCAACCGGTGGCGCATCGCCAGGGCGACCTCGGCGATGAGCTCCCCTGCCTGCGCCGCGAGGATGTGTCCGCCCAAAATCTGATGCGTGGCGCGATCGACCACCAACTCGACGCACCCTAACCGCTGGTCGCTGGTGATCGCCCGGGGGAGCTCCTCGAATGGCACCGTCGCCGTCACGACGGCGTATCCGCCAGCCACCGCCTCGGCCTCCGTCAGCCCGACCCGGGCAAGCTCCGGATCGGTGAAGGTGGTCCATGGCACCACCCGGTAATCGGCACGCCTGACCGGTCCATCGGTGAAGGCATTATGTTCAGCGATCCTGGCCTGGTAATCGGCGACATGCGTAAATGGGTAGATTCCCGTCACGTCACCGACCGCCCAGATCGTGGGCACCGACGTTTGCATCGCATTGTCGACGGTGATTCCGTGATCGCTGTATTCCACACCGGCGGCATCGAGGCCGAGCTTCCCGACGTTTGGCTGACGTCCAGTCGCAATCAGGATTTCCTCGGCAGCAGCCGATCCAGGCCCATCTCCGCCTTCCCACCGCAGGACCTTACGGCCTCGCTCACGACGCGCCGAGGAGACCCGGGCGCCTGTCTCGACCTGGATACCTTCCGCTTTCAGGATTTCGGTGAGCGCCGCCGCCAATTCCGGTTCTTCCTTGGACAGGATCTGATCGCGGGCAGCCAGCAGCGTTACCTCGACGTCGAGTCGCGCGAAGATCTGGGCGAACTCCACGGCGACCGGCCCCCCACCGACGATGACCAGCGACGTCGGGAGGGCGTCCAGATGAGGTACATCCAGGTTGGTGATAAAGCCGACCTGATCGATGCCGTGGATCTCCGGTACCGTCGTGGACGCCCCGGTCGCGATCACGAACCGGTCCCCGGACAGGATGTTGCCACCGACGACAACATCCCGCTCGGAGATGAAGCGCGCGTGATCGGTGTAGAGATCGATCCCGGCATCACGGACGTTGGCTTCGCCGTCTCCGCCCCGGATAGTGTCGATCACGTCCTCGATGCGGGCCCGGATAGACGGCCAGTCAACGCCGGGATCGGTGGCTTGCAGCCCGAACCTGTCGGCGGTCCGGACCAGATGGAGCACCTCGGCGGTGCGCACGAGGGTCTTGGTAGGGTCGCAACCGGCGTTGAGGCATGTCCCGCCGAGCTTCCACTCCTCGATCAGGGCGACCCGAACGCCGCGCCGGACGGCATCGAACGCAACCGTTGAACCCGCCGCCCCGCCACCGATGACGATCAGGTCGTACGTGGCGTCGTCGCGATTTCGGCCCCCATCCCCCTGCCCGCGGTTCCCCACTCTGGCGCTCCTCGCTATTGTGAACGTCTCTGCTGTCGCGCCTATCCTACGCCGTCGCGGGGAGCAACGTCACCGGTTCGGGTTTGGCCACCCTGATCGCCCAACTCGGTACGGCGTCGTGGCACTGGTCAGGTGCTACAATCCCGAGCACGGCGAAATTCGCACAGCACCTCGTGTCTTCGACTCCTGGTCGGCCAGCTGCCGGCCCGGGAGAAAAGGCCACGCATGTGTACGGAGATGCGCTCGCGCATCAGAGGAGGTCAGGATGCGATCATCGGACGGTTCCGCGATACGACGCCTCGGCGTCGTTCTCATCGTCGCCATCACCATGCTTGGCTCGATCCTGCCGATGGGCCGGGTCGGCGCGCAGTCAGCAGAATGCACAGTCGAATGGCCGACCGGCACACTCCAGATCATGGCGCCGGCCGCACCCGGTGGCGGATGGGACGGGACGGCCCGCGAGATGCAGCGGGTGCTGACCGAAGAGCAGATCGTATCCACCGATGTCGAGGTGTTCAATGTCGAGGGGGCCGGGGGCACGATCGGCCTCGCCGAGCTTGTCAACGAGCATGCCGGTGACGAGAACATGATGATGGTCATGGGCCTGGTCATGATCGGTGGGATCGGCCTCAACGACTCGCCGGTCACGCTCGATGCCATCACCCCCATCGCACGGCTGACCGCCGAATATGAGGTGATCGTCGTACCGGCGAACTCCCCATACCAGACCCTGGATGACCTGATCGCCGCGTTCAAGGCAGACCCCGGCTCGATCAGCTGGGGCGGCGGTTCCGCGGGCGGCACGGACCACCTGCTGGTCGCGCTGCTTGCCCAGGCCGTTGGAATCGATCCGACCCTGATCAATTACGTCCCGTTCTCGGGTGGAGGCGAAGCACTTGCCTCCGTGCTGGGCGGCCAAACGTCAGCAGGCGTATCCGGACTCGGCGAGTGGGCTGCCCAGATCGAATCAGGTGAGCTCCGCGCGCTTGCGATCTCCGGCCGCGCCGCCGAAGGCACCAGCGCAACGCCCGGTGCCTCCCCGGCAGCATCACCGGAAGCCACCGGTCTCGGCAGCTCGATCCCGACGCTGCAGGACCAGGGCATCGACCTCGAACTCGCCAACTGGCGCGGCATCGTCGCTCCGCCGGATATCTCCCCGGAGGTTCGGGCCTGCATGGTCTCGACAATCCAGACCCTCGTCAATTCACAGGCCTGGACCGAAACACGCGAGCGGTTTGGCTGGTCAGACTTCTACCTCGGTGGCGACGAGTACACCGCCTACCTTCAGGAGCAGATCGAGACGATCAACACCACGCTCACCGAACTCGGCCTGATCTGACGCGCCATTTGGGGCGGCGCGCGACGGAGGGACCGCATTTCAGCGGTCCCTCCGCATGAGACGTAGCGGTCGAAAGGGGAGGTCATGAGTTCCGAGCCCGACGCCAGGATCCACACCGGCGCCTCCCCCGCTCAGTCACACGACGACCTCCCAGCCGCCTCTGGCGGACCCGAGAGGACCAAGCCTTCACGGTGGGGCCGGATCGCCGAGATCCTGGTTGCCCTGGGAGTGATCGCACTCGGGATCGTCGTGCTCGTCCAGACCCAGGATATCCGCGTCAGCCGCGCGATGGCGCGGGTCGGGCCTCGCGTCATTCCAACCATCGTTGGCGGTGGCCTGATCGTGATCGGCGTCTGGTATGCAATCGAGCTGCTCCTGCACCCGCAGACTGTGGTCAGCACAGAGTCGGAGGATGTCGATCCGACGCTGCCTCCGGACTGGTCCACGATCGCCGGTGTCGGCGCCGGGCTGGTGGTCTACATGCTGACCATCGAGCGCCTGGGATTCGTGATCGCCAGCGCCCTGCTCTTCATCATCACGGCCTTCTCGATGGGCAGCCGGTCCTGGCTGCGGGATGGGGCGTTCGCAATCCTGCTCGCCACCGGCGTCTACGTCGCCTTCAGCACGGGTCTTGGCGTCCGGCTGCCGGAAGGGGTTCTGGAGAGCGTTCTGGAAGGCGTGCTCTGACGGTGCGTGCCGGGCGCGGATGATGCCTCCGGCCATACAGGACCAGCCCTGCCGCGGGGCGGTCAGGGGTCAATCCATTCGTCTCTGGAGAAACGTCCGGTATGGAGTCGCTCTCGAACCTCGCGGATGGATTCAGCGTTGCCCTCACGCCGGAGAACCTGCTCTGGGCGCTCGCTGGCGTGTTTCTCGGCACTCTGGTGGGCGTGCTTCCGGGAATAGGTCCCGCCCTGACCGTCGCGCTGCTCCTGCCGATCACCTACTCGCTGGAGCCGGTCCAGGCATTCATCATGTTCGCCGGGATCTACTACGGCGGCATGTATGGCGGCTCGACAACATCGATCCTGCTCAACACGCCCGGCGAATCGGC
>DASYVY010000540.1:0-6753 GCA_035936535.1 Thermomicrobiales bacterium
CGTCCGGGAGTTCGGCCTGGAGCAACTGGCGGCGAGCGGCGAGGAGGCGACCACTCGCGAGGCGCACGCCGCCCACTTCCTCGCGATGGCCGCGCATGCTCGGGCGCGCTTCGAGGGGCCGAACCGACTGGCGGCGCGCGACCAAGTCGAGCGGGAACACGACAACCTCCGGGCGGCCCTGGCATGGGCGCTGGAACGCGGGGACGCCGAAACCGCCCAGCGGCTGGCCGGCGAACTGGTCCGGTTCTGGCTGGTCCTGGGTTACGTCGGTGAGGGCCGCGACTGGCTGGAGCGAGCCTTGGTGCTGACGGGGCCGACGGCGCCGGCCACGCGCGTCGAGGCGCTTTGGGGAGCCTCCGATTTGGCCGTCTTCCAAAACGACCTCGCGCGGGCGGAGGCGCTTGCCGCGGAGGCGCTGACGCTGGCGCTCGAGTCCGGGTACCGCCTGGGCGTCGGCATGGCGTTGCACGGGCTCGGGAACGTGGCCGAGTCCCAGGGCGACTTCGAGTCGGCCGCGGCGCGCCACGAGGAGGCCCTCGCGCTGTTCCGGGAACTCGGTGAGCCGGTCTGGGCGGGCTTGGCACTGCGCCACCTCGGTCTGACGGCCAACGCCCGGGGCGACCGCGACCGGGCCCAGACCTACCACGAGGCGGCGCTGGTGATCTGGCGGCGGCTGGGACATCCCTGGGGCGTCCCCGCTGCGCTGCGCGACGTCGCCGACCTGGCGCTGCTCCAGGGCGATCTGGCGAGCGCGCTGGAGCTGTACCAGGAGAGCCTCGCCGGGTGGCGGCACCTGCGGGAGAGATTCCACGTCGGAGGGTGCCTCTGGGGCGTCGCCCAAGTGGCCTTGGCAACCGGCCACGCCGAGCAGGCGGTGCGCCTGCTCGCGGCGATGGAGGCGCTCGACGAGGCCATCGGCGTGGTGTTGCCGCTGGAGCTGCAGGCCCAGTTCACGCGATTGGCGAATGCCGCCCGGGAGACGCTCGGGGAGGTGGCGTTCGGTGCAGCCTGGGCGGCCGGGCGGGCGCTGGCGGTGGAGGAAGCGACCGGGGAGGCGCTGGCGGTGACGACCGGCCCGGGGACGTGAGGTCAGGAACGGCGCTCGCGGAGGGGGTCGCCACGCGGCTCCTGCCAGGTTCTGCTCATTCCGCGAGCGGGATCGGCTCTGCGGGTAACGCTCCGGCGATCAGTGGCGCGAGCAGGTCGGCTAGTCCTTCCGGATAGAACGTCTCGGCGGACGCCCGGATCGCATCGACCGGCCACCAGCGGGCCTCGTGATACACCGCCCGTTCGTAATCGAGCTGGTTGGCGTTTTGCTCACCTCGGCACCTTCGACCCGGGCCAGGAAGTACCGCTCCACCCCGCGTGTCCACTCACCGAAGAGCATAACCACCTTCTCGCGCGTCCAGACGCGGGGCCCAAGAACGACGTCCCGAAGGCCAGTCTCCTCCCACAGTGCGCGAATCGCTGCCGCTTCCCACGACTCACCGGGATCAACCTCGCCACCCGGCAGAATCCAGTACCTCCGATCCCGCTCCAG
Organism: Thermomicrobiales bacterium; assembly: GCA_035936535.1. GTDB lineage: Bacteria > Chloroflexota > Chloroflexia > Thermomicrobiales > UBA6265 > CADCWJ01. The sequence continues at coordinate 1,541 of DASYVY010000540.1, forward strand.
GTGGAGGAACAGGCATACCTCGTCCTGATCATTGAGCAGGATCACCCGGGAACTCTTCCGAACCTTCATGCATCCTCCGGGCACCGTCATCGGTGTCCTACCTCGGTGCCTCAACTGGACCGGATGCCCTTCCCGAATCTCCTCCGGAGACCACGACCCAGCACGCCGAACATCGAGAGCACGGGCATCGAGAACAGGATCATGACCAGAGCCACCGGCCAGAAAGATGCTCCCTGGCTCCCGTCGTAGGTCACGATATGGACGATGATCCAGACGACCGCGGGGATCAACACGGTCGGACCGGTGTACGTTGCAAGCGATGGGACGAGGAACCCGACGACCAGGCAGGCCAGCACGTGAGCACCGATGAAGGCCATATCGCCCGCGGGTTCGCCGGCCGTCGAGGCGGTCCTGATCGGCTCGGCCCAACCGAAGATCCAGACTGCGACCATGATCGCCCCGGAGACAAGCCAAGTGAGCCAACGCTGGTTGCCGATGGTCATTCGCCAGTCTCTCCTCGCTCGGTAGCCGGACGCCGGTTCATCACCCGTTCACCTGTGAGTCAACGGTTCCACCCCGTCTTTCCGACCGTCCTAGGTGCCCCAGCAAGGCTGACCCTGCTCCAGGGTCAGGAACTGGCAGACCTCACCCGTTCGCCAGGCAGGATCACCCGGAAACAAGGATCTTCAGGGCAGCATCCATCGCGGTATCGCTCATTGCATCACCGTGACTCGCCATCCATCAGCATCCGGACCACGAAGCACGCGGCGATTGTGGCTGGCCATGACGCGTGCCAGAATGCCGCTGCATATCGAGCCACGACCCCGGTTCAATCGGGAGGACACACGCCGTGAAGATCTCCGACATCCAAGCCGTGCGCCTGACCCCACCGCCACAACAGCGCTCGGTCCGGCCGCGGCGCCGGCCATGGTCGGAGACAGCCGAGGTTGCGAACCCGATGTCGCGGTTCTCGGAGGTGAAGGCGCACCGTAGCCTGTGGCTCCCCAGGTGGGAGGACGTCTGGTGCCGCGTCACGCTCGAGGACGGGACTACCGGCTACGGTCAGACAGGGCATGGCCGCCCGGTCGCGGCAGTGATCGCCGATCATCTGGGACCCGCCCTGATCGGTGAGGAGATCATGGCAAGCGGGCGACTCGCCGACAAGCTCTTTCGCCTGACGACGCCCTACGGCGCCGCGGGTCTGGCATCGTACGCGGTGAGCGCGATCGACCTCGCGATGTGGGATGCGCGCGGCAAGCTGCTTGGGATGCCCGTCCATGAGCTGGCCGGTGGACCGCACTGCGAGCGCCTCCCATGCTATGCAACGGGCAACGATGTCGACTGGTACCAGGAGCTCGGCTTCCGCGCGTTCAAGCTGGCCTGCCCCTACGGCCCCGCCGACGGCCTCGATGGATTGCGCCGGAACGAGGAGCTCGTGGCGCGAACGCGCGAGCGGATCGGCGACGACTGCGAGTTGATGCTTGATTGCTGGATGGCGTTCGACATCGAATACACGGTGCGGCTGGCGGAAACCCTCCGGCCGTACCGGCTGAAGTGGATCGAGGAGTACCTGCTGCCGGACGATCACGATGCGTACGTTGCGGTGCGGCAACGGCTCCCCTGGCAAACCCTTGCGACCGGGGAGCACTGGTACACCGCATTTCCCTTCAAGTGGGCAGTCAACCATCATGCCGTCGACATCCTGCAGCCGGATATCACCTGGGTGGGTGGCTTCTCGACCTGCCAGGCAATATCCGCGACGGCCGCATCAGCGAACATCAGCGTGATCCTGCACGGTGGCGGCAACACCGCGTTCGGACAGCACTTCTCTTTTGCATCCCCGGCCGTGCCCTGGCTGGAATGCTTCGTCGGCACACCGCCGGGAGTGCCCCTGGAAGAGGGGTGGTGCCTGCCGGGTCAAGCCATCCCCAGGGAGGGCTACCTGGCGCCGAGCGACGCACCGGGGTTCGGGCTGGAGATCCCGCACGACTGGTTCACGCCCTTCTTCGCCTGACCTCATTGTCACGGAAGGCCTGCACGGCGAGCGAGGCGCTTGTCGTCATCATGCGGAGCCCGGTCGCCAAGGTCATCGACGATCGCGCGGCAGACCCGGGTGCCGGATGCGGTAGAGCGCGAAGGACGCATCGTCCTGCACGACAGCGGACCCCGCGATCAGCCCCGGCAGCCGGAACTCCCCCTCGTACTCCATCCCGAGCCGGGTCATCACGGCGCGCGAGGCGGCATTGTGCACCTCCGTGAACGCGACGACGCTCGTCGCCTCGAGGGACTCAAACGCGAAGGCGAGCCCGGCACAGCCGATCTCGGTCGCGTAGCCGCGCCGCTGCCAGGCATCGCGGATTGCCCAGCCGATCTCGAGTTCATCCCTGTCCAGGATCCTCGTCCGGGAGAGTCCACCTCGCCCGACCAGGTCGCCCGTCCCCCGGTGGTACGCGATCCACTTGCCGACGCCGTCATCGGCCCACTGCCGCCCCATGCTCTCCGCCATCTCCGCCGCCCGCTCGTGGCTCCAGCGACCGGCGTACCACTCGGCGACGCGATCGTCCTGATGGAGACGCCAGAGATCTCCGGCATGATGCGCGGCGATCGGTTCGAGTCGGAGGCGTTCGGTGAAGCGAACCCCGGCTGCGTTCGTCATACCGGCAATCGTCCTTCACCGTGCGCCCATGCCTTCACCGGGGTGATCCGGACCTCCGCCGGGATCACCCCAGTGAAGCGGGATGCTTCTAGCCGGCGACCGGCTCGACCGGAACGCGCTCGCGGCGGTACTGGTAGAGGTCGATGAACTCCTCGACCCGGTCCCGGGCGACGTCGTCGTGGTACTGCTCCGGCGGCGACTTCATGAAGTAGCTCGACGGCGCCAGCAGCGACCCGCTGATCCCGTTGTTGAGCGCCAGCTTCGCGCAGCGGAGGGCATCGATCACGACCCCCGCACTGTTCGGCGAATCCCAGACCTCGAGCTTCATCTCGACGCTCAGCGGCACATCGCCGAAGGTCGTGCCTTCCAGCCGGATCTGCGCCCACTTCCGGTCCTGCAGCCACGGCACGTGATCGCTCGGGCCGACGTGGACGTTCTCCGGCGCGACCGGGTAATCGAGCTGGCTGGTCACCGCGTTGGTCTTGGAGATCTTCTTCGACTCCAGGCGGTCGCGCTCCAGCATGTTGAGGAAATCGGTGTTGCCCCCGAAGTTCAGCTGGTACGTCCGGTCGATCCGGACGCCCCGGTCGGCGAACAGGCGGGTCAGCATCCGGTGCGTGATCGTGGCGCCGACCTGGCTCTTGATGTCGTCGCCGACGATTGGCAGGCCCTTGTCGCGGAAACGGTTCTGCCAGTACTCCTCGCGGGCGATGAACACGGGGATGCAGTTCACGAAGGCGCACCCGGCCTCCAGAATCTGTTCGACGTACCACTTGGTCGCCATCTCCGACCCGACCGGCAGGTAGGAGACGACGACATCCGTCCGCGTGTCCCTGAGGACCTTGACGATGTCGGCGGTTGGGCCATCGGCCTTGGTGATGATCTCGGAGAGGTAACGCCCGAGCCCATCGTGGGTCATCCCACGGTGGACGGGAACGTCGAGATGGGGAACGTCGGAGAACTTGATGGTGTTGTTCGGCTCGGCCCAGATCGCCTCGCTCAGATCCTTGCCGACCTTGTTGGCATCGATGTCGAAGGCGGCGCTGAACTCGATATCACGGATGTGGTACCCGCCGAGGTTGACGTGCATCAGACCGGGGACGAACTCGTCCTCCGGGGCGTTCCGGTAGTACTCCACGCCCTGCACGAGGGATGATGCGCAATTGCCGACACCGATGATGGCGACGCGGATCCTGTCTTTGGACCTCCGCCGGCCCCGGGCATCGAGCCCCTGGGTTTCGCCTTCCGGACGCTGCTGACGTTCCTGAACCATGACGGCCGACCTCCGGTGATTCCCCCGAGGGAATCGCTCGTGAACAGCGTCACCATCGCTCGCGTTTTGGACGTGAAGTACACACGATACGAATCCACGCCCCCGTTCCGGCACGCGGAAGGCGACGAGACACGATCGTACTCCTCGGAGAAGGAGCCGAGCGGCCGGAACAGATCCCCGGAGAGGGACCCTTGGCCGATCTCTGTGCACGTTCCGTTGTCAACGTGAGGACGCGACGCCATTCGTGGATGACATCTGTACGTCCAGTCCGGAACCGGTGAGGTCACGCGCTCCGCGGAGTGCACGCGATTCAGCCGCCCGGAACTGTTCCGCGCAGTCTACCCTGCACAGACAGGCGAATGTCAAGCCGAGCAGCCCAAGGCTGATCCTTATTCAGAGCGGAGCGTTGGGCCACTTCGGGCCTGGATCGGGAGCCACCGGGGCCTCCGCGGAGGAATTGGCCCGTCTTTCCGTCGCAAGCAGGTCCGCGGCAGGCTCAACGTTCACCAACCCGCCATCCGGAGGATGTATCAGAGCAATCACACAGGGAGCCCCACTCGTGGCGGTTCCAGGTGGTCGCCGCTCATGGGTCCGGAGCGTTGACCAGGTAGACGGCCATTCCCAGGCGATCCTCCGTGATCGCCCCTTCGGATCGCAGGACATACCGGCCTACACAGCGGAGCGTTTCGGGTTTGGGCGCCGTGCTTCCGCTTCGCGAAAATCCTCCAGGAACGACGCGATCGCTCCTTCATCGGACGTGTGACGGTCGATCCAGAGCGCCGCCCGCAAGGAGTTCACCGCCGACCACCAGTAGATGCGGTCGATGCTCGCCGCGGAGTTCGCGTCCGGGAGCCAGAACCGCTCCAGCAACGCGGCCCATCGTTCCGGCGGCGCACACCACCATAGCAGCAGCCCGATATCCCGCATCGGGTCGGACAGCGTGATCCCGTCCCAGTCCACCAGGTAGATCCGGCCGGAGGCGACGAGCACGTTGGACGGGCTCGGATCGGTATGCGCCGGCACCAGCGGCACCTCGTTGAGCGGATGCCGGGACATGTGCAGGCGTGCCAGTGCGGCCCCGATCCCGGGAGAACGGAACGACGGTGCCGAAGCATGTTCGACCCGCGCGATCAGCCGCGTGACCACCGCCTCCAGATGCTCGTCGATCGTGGTGACTGGTGGGGCTGATGCAAGCAGAGCCGTTAGCGTCCTGTCCTGCTGCACCACACTAAACAGGTCCACCAACGCATTGGCATGCACCCCGATCCAGGCACGATCCGCAGT
>DASYVY010000541.1:0-3249 GCA_035936535.1 Thermomicrobiales bacterium
GCCACGGTTCGATGCGGTCCGTTGTGCCAGCCATGGAGTCCCACCGGCTGACATGAACGGCGGTGTAGTGGCTGGTTTTATGCCAGCCATGGAGCCCCACCGACCGACATGGACAGCGGTGTAGTGGCTGGTTTTATGCCAGCCATGGGTTCCCTTCGGACCGGTTCCCTGTCAGGACGATCGTTCGGGGAGCGTGACCCGGGCGATTATGCGAATCGACCACGGGCGCTCGGGAAGTGGGTCGTCACGGTCAGTTCCCAATCGCCCCTACGGATCCGTTTATGGAGAGCCGGTTAGCCGGCGGGGACGAGATCGACGCGCTCGAGATGATCGGTGACGTTGACCGTTTCGACCGACCAGGCATCTCCCCGCTTGACGAGGACCGTCCGCGCGGTGTTGATGATGACCGTGATGCCGGTCCCCATCTCACCGTTTGTCACCACGGCCAGGATCGCGTTGATCACGCCGCCGTGGCAGACGACAAGGACGCGCTGGCCCGGGTGCCGGGCGGCGATCCGCTCGAGCACCAGCATCGAGCGCTTGGCGACATCGTCCCACTCCTCCAGCCCGGGCCAGTTTCCCTCCGGAAAGCGCGCCTCGCGCTCGGCGAGGGTCAGGCCCTCGGCCTCGCCATAGGCACGCTCGACGAGATCCGGCTCCTGCTCGATCTCGCCCGCGTCGATCCCGGCTACCTTGGCGATCGCCCGGGCGGTCTCCATCGAGCGGGAGAGCGGGCTGCTCACGATCGCATCCCAGCCGTCGGCGCTGATCGCCTCTGCCACCCGCTGGGCCTGCTGGCGCCCGGTGCCGTTGAGAGGAACGTCCGCCCGGCCCTGGTACCGGCGGTGGAGGTTCCAGTCCGTTTCACCATGCCGCACCAGGCAGATCGTCGTTGCCGCCTGCGTATCGTGATCGCTTGCCTGTGCCTTGCCGCTCACTCGTGCCCCTTTGTTGCCGCAACTCGTACGTCTCGATGCCGATGCCAGTGAATGTCGTTGTCAGGGGAGAATGCGTTAAGCGGGCCTTAAATCGACGGTCTTCAGCTTCTCGATCGCCTGGTCGATGCGCTGGATCACCCGGTCCTGGCCGATCACGCGCAGCGTTTCGAACAGCCCGGGGGACTGGGTCCGCCCCGTTACGGCGACCCGGATTGCCATGAAGAACTGTCCCGGCTTGAGGTCCATCCCCGCGGCAAGCTCCCGAAAGCGGGCGTCCAGTGCCTCTTCGTCGGCGACATCGATCTCGTCCAGCGTGCGGCGGGCGGCATCGAGCACCTGTTGGGCCTGCACCGGCTCCGCCTTTTTGGGCACGAGCAGGGCGGGATCGTACGGGGGCAATTCGTCCCGCAGAAAGAAGGACATCAGGTCGGGCGCTTCGGTGAGGTGTTTGATCCGGTCCTTGAGCAGCGCGGCGGCGGCCTTCACGTCGGCGAAGCGGGGATGCGACGGTCCGGCCGGGCCATCCTCGATCGTGCCGGCGGCGATCAGGAAGGGAACCACCCGCGTGGCGAGGTCATCGACCGTGATCCGGTGGTTGATCCACTGCTGGTTGAGCCAGTCGAGCTTGTCGCGATCGAACGTGCTCGGCGATGCCTGCACCCGCTCGATCGTAAAGTGTTGGAGCAGGTCGTCGAAGCTGTAGATCTCGGTCTTGCCATCAAGGCTCCAGCCGAGCAGGGCGAAGTAGTTGAGCATCGCCTCCGGCAGGTATCCGCCCTCCTGGAAGTCCCTGACCGACGCGCCGCCGTGGCGCTTGGAGAGTTTGCCCCCGGTTGGCGCCAGGATCAGCGGCATATGGGCGAACATCGGCATGTCCCAGCCCAGCGCCTTGTAGATTTGAACGTGCAGGGGAGCAGTCGGGATCCACTCCGGACCGCGCGTGATGTGGGTAATCTTCATCTCGTGGTCGTCGACCACCGCGCCAAGATGATAGGTCGGGAACCCGTCCGACTTGAGGATCACCAGATCCTCGATCGTGTCGTTCTGGTAGACGATCTCTCCTCGCAGCAGGTCGACGACGCGCGTTTCCCCAGTCAGCGGCATCCGGAAGCGGACGACCTGCGACTCACCCGCATCCAGGCGCGACGTGACCTCGGCTTCGGGGAGGTCACGGCAATGGCGGTCGTAGCCGGGCGGCAATCCCCGCTTCTGAAAGTCCTCGCGCACCGCCTTCAGGCGCTCCGGCGAGCAGAAACAGCGGTAGGCGTGCCCGTTGGCGATCAGTCGCTCGGCCGCCTCCTTGTAATGATGCGTCCGCTCGCTCTGGACGTAAGGCGCGTATGGCCCGCCGATGTCCGGCCCCTCGTCCCACTCCAGGCCGAGCCAGTGCAGGCCGTCCATCAGGCCCTCGGCCGATCCCTCGACGAACCGCTTCTGGTCCGTGTCCTCGATCCGCAGGATGAAGGTGCCCTTCTTGCCCGCCCGTTTCGCCTGGCCATGCGCGAAGAGCACGTTGTACATCACGAGGCGAGCGCCCCCGATATGGAGGGACCCGGTCGGGCTGGGCGCGAAGCGGACGCGTACCTCTTCGAGGTCGGGCGGCAGGGCATTCACGCCATGAACCGGCTGGGTCGGCGTTCGATCGGTCGCGGCATTGTCCGTCATCAGAGGTCCTTCGGTACGAGGGCGGGAGCGTCCGATCAGGGTTGTGGAGGGATCCGCATCATCTGGTATCGGACTCGTGGGTTCGGGTTTTCACCTGGAACGCCCTGATTCGGGGAGAACCGGGGACATACGAGTATACCCGGAGCCTCGATGCACCTCACGGGACCGGCAAGAATTCGCAGGAGCACCCTTGCGACGCCCCGCGAACGTGCCGTCGAGCAGGACGTATCTCATGCCGACCGCGGGCGAACATGGAGTTCGCCCGTACGAAATCGCCAGTGCGCTGAGGGTCTGTGAATGGCCATCAGGGAATCGAGGTACGCACGTCCCATTGCCCGGCGTAGCCACGAGCGCGCAGCACCTTGAGGAGCAGATCCTCCGGGGCCTCCGCCCCTTCACCGGACTCGGGCAGGATCACGATCAGGTCATGCCCTCCTTCGCCCGTGGTGAGCACGTCCAGCCCGGCATCCTCAAGCCCAGCGCGCAGCTCGTCACGGGCGACCTCCGAGTCAGTCGCGAGCACGACCGCCCGCCGCATGCGGACCCGCCGGTAGCCTACCGTCCAGTCGTGCAGGGTCTCACGCACCCGCTCGGGAAGCTGGCCGTTGCCCTGGCGGGTGAGATAGGTCGTGATCTGCTCCAGGTC
>DASYVY010000542.1:0-5561 GCA_035936535.1 Thermomicrobiales bacterium
CCGGGAGGCCGGTCGTGTTGACGTGGTCGGTGCAATCTACGACATGGATACTGGTCGCGCGGAACTCCTGGACAGGGAATGATCAGGTGGTGTGCTTGTCCACAAAGCGCCTCCGCTGATCGAACCACCCAGCACATCGGCAAGAGCAGCCGGGCCGGGACATGCGGAACGCAGTAGTGGCCGGTTCGAACACCAGTCTCGGTCAATTTCCAATGCCGCTGGGTCCTGCAAGGGGTTGCCGTGGTGTTGAGGGACAAGAGAAACGGCGAGCTCTGCTGGCTCGCCGTTTGTCGTTTGCTGCCGCGTCCATCGTAATGCAGGGAGATGCGGGAAGGCTAGCGATCCGAAGTCGCCGAGGCCGGAACGGGATCCTGGACACCCGGTGCCTCGATCCGGCCCTTGTCCCGGCCGCCCGGCAACGGGTTCGGCGCCTTGTCCTTTTGCTTGCCGGGCTTGCTGGCGGTTCCGACCGGCGGCGTCGACGCCTTCCCCCGGCGCTTGGCGTCCCGGACGAGGGCAATCTCCAGCACCTCGTCCAGGCTGCTGACCTGGATCAGTTCCAGACCCTGCTTGACCACCTCCGGCAGCTCGGAGAGATCCTTGGCGTTGCGCTTGGGCAGCACGAACGTCGTGATCCCCCCGCGGTGGGCCGCCAGCGTCTTCTCGCGCAGGCCGCCGATCGGCAGCACCTTGCCCCGGAGAGTGATCTCCCCCGTCATCGCGACATCCCGCCGGACCTTGGCCCCGGTCAGGGCGGAGATCAGGGCGGTCGCCATCGTGATGCCGGCGGAGGGGCCGTCCTTCGGGATTGCGCCCGCCGGGATGTGCACGTGGATGTGCTTCGTGTCGAACACACTTGCGTCCAGCCCGAGCGCCGCCGCCCGCGACCGAGCGTACGACAGCGCGGCCTTGGCCGACTCCTGCATGACATCGCCGAGCTGGCCGGTGAGGGTCAGCTCGCCCTTGCCGTCCGTGATGTTGACCTCGATCGACAACAGGTCGCCGCCGACGCTGGTCACGGCCGCACCGGTCGCGACGCCGACCTCGTCCTGCTCCTCGGCAAGACCGAACTCGTACCGGGGCACTCCCAGGTACGTGGTGACGTCATCCGACTCGATCGTGATCCGGTCAGGCGGTTCGGCCCCGGCGAACTTGCGGGCGACCTTCCGGCACAGCGATCCGATCTCGCGCTCCAGGTTCCGGACTCCGGACTCCTCGGTGAACTCCCGGATCACCGTCTTGAGCGCCGCGTCGGTGATCGTCAACTGCTCGGTCGTCAGCCCGTGGGACTCCAGGGTCTTCGGGACCAGGAAGTTCCGGGCAATCGCGAGCTTCTCGACCTCCGTGTACCCGGAGACCTCGATGATCTCCATCCGGTCGCGGAGCGCGGGCGGGATCGGATCGAGCATGTTCGCGGTTGTGATGAAGATCACCTTCGAGAGATCGAACGGGACTTCGAGATAGTGGTCGGAGAAGGTGGCGTTCTGCTCCGGATCGAGCACCTCCAGCAACGCCGACGAGGGGTCGCCGCGGAAGGTATCCGCGCCGAGCTTGTCGACCTCGTCGAGGACGATCACCGGGTTCTTGCTCTTCGCGTCGCGAACCGCCTTGATCACGCGACCAGGCATCGCTCCTACGTACGTCCGGCGATGTCCGCGAATCTCGGCCTCGTCCCGGACGCCCCCGAGCGACATCCGGACGTACTCGCGGCCGATCGCGCGGGCGATCGATTTGCCGAGGCTCGTCTTGCCGACACCCGGCGGGCCGACAAAGCACAGGATCGGGGAGCGCAGCTTGTCTCCTGCGAGCTTGCGAACCGCGATGAACTCCACGATCCGTTCCTTGACTTTCTCAAGCCCGTAGTGGTCCTCGTCAAGGATCCTGGCGGCCTCTTCGAGGTCGAGCCGGTCCTCGCTCCCGACCGACCAGGGCAGTTCTGTCAGCCATTCGAGATAGGTCCGGATGACGCCGATCTCCGGCGAGAACGGATGCTGCTGCTCCAGCCGCTCGAGCTGCCCGAGGGCCTTGGCTTTCGCCTCCTCCGGCATCCCGATCGCCTCGATCTTCTCGCGGATCTCGTTGACGACGGCCTCCTCGGAGGACCCCTCACCAAGCTCCTTCTGGATCGCCCGCAGCTGCTCCCGGAGGAAGTACTCGCGCTGCTGCTTGTCCATCCCGGCCTGGGCCTCGGACTGGATCTCGTGGCGCAGGTTCAACACGTTGAGACGCTTCTGGATCATCACGCTCAGCCGGCGCAGTCGCTCGATCGGGTCAAGCACTTCCAGCAGGTCCTGGCGCTGGTCCGACGTGAACTCCGGCGAGAAGGCGATCAGGTCGGCGAGCCATCCCGGCTCATCGACACTGCGGACCATGGTGAGCACTTCTTCCGGCACGTTTGGCAGCATCGAGATATAGCTCTCGATCTGCTCTAGCACCGCCGCCATCGCCGCCTCGGTCTTTGCCGGGTCCCTGGCGATATCCTCCTCGCGGCGAACCCGCGCCGCGACGTACGGCTGATCCTGGATGATGTCCTCCACGACACCGCGCGTGATGCCCTGCAGGATGACGTGATCCTGGCCGCCGGGCCGGGAGATGTATTGCCCGACCTCGGCGATCACGCCGACCTCGCACAGCTCGTACTGGACGTTGGCGTCGTCCTCGACGACCTCCCCGTCGGAGGCGCCGTCGCTGTCCCCAAGGGGATTGGCTTCGACATCGATGCCGTCTTCATGGGCTGTCTGCTGGGCGATCAGGTCGGTCATCATGTCGAGCAAGTCCCGCTCCGGCTCCCGCCTGGATTGCGGTTCCGCGTTCTCGACGAGCACCCGCCGCTCCGTGAGCATCAGGAGGAGTCGCGGGTTCATTCGCATTGCGCGGTCGATCGCCTGCGCGGTTTCGTCGTCCTCGATCGGGAACGGGATCGACATGTGCGGCAGCAACACCGTCTCGTCGGTGATGATGACCGGTAGCGCCAGCTTCCGGGATCGCGAGCGACCACGCCGTCGTGGCGCGGAGTCCTTCGCCACCGCCTCGGCCCCTTCGGTGACGGCGGCATCCGCCGCGGTGGCCGGTTTCTTCTTGCGCCCGCGTGGCTTGGCGGGCTTGGCGGGCGTCACGCCATCCGTCGCTTCGAGGTCCGCCGCGGGAGCATCCTCGTCACCGTCCGAAGCCGTGGCGTCGGGGCCCTGCCCGACGCGCTGCTCGGTGCGCTGCTCCGACGGGTCGTCCGATATTGATGATGAACCGTGAGAGTCCGCAGCGACCTCTTCGTCTTCAATGCTCGATGTTTGCTGGGATTTCGCGGTATCGCGATGAGCCATTGGTCCTGTCTCTCGACTTTCATGCGTGTCGCCGGAGTGCCAAGGGAATTTCTGGCGACAGAGGTGTGAGGCTGATCCGCCCTTCGCTCAGGGTTCGGTCCGGGAGAGGTCCCCGGATCCGGCCGTCCTTCCGAAAGTTGCTGGCGAGCTCACCAGTGGTCTGGGACGACGGTCAAGGTGGATGAGTGGTGGAAGGCTGGCGTACATCCTCTGTATGGGTCATGAATCGGGTGATGTCACAACATCCCGTCAGTGTACTTCTTGGGCGCAACGTCTGGATGGGAAGCGCGGCCCGCTGGCAGGTACGCTTTGCTACACTCCTCTGTGGATTTCACCCACATCGGCCCCGATCGGGCCACTCGCCTGACCGGCCGCGGATTGTACAGGAGGATCAGCGTGGCGCACGGACAAGATGACCCGGATCCTTCGGCGGTGCCCTCCATCCCGACGCCCGCCGTGGGCGCCGGCTCCGCTGACCTGCGGGCGACCTCCGACGACCCCGTTGAGCTCCAGCGACTGCTCGCACTGGCCCAGGAGCGCCTTGCGTTCTACGAATCCTTCGACCGGATCGTTGGCGAGAATGTCCGTCGGTCTGGTGAGTTGATGCTGGAGCGGATCAGCCTGCGGGAACAGGCCGCCGAGGCGGCTCGCGTCCGTGAGGAGCGCGAGACGGCGCTTGCCGGCATGGAAGGATCGATCCGGACGCTCCTGCGTGACCTGATGGACGAGGTCGAAACGCTCCGGAGCGGTCTGGATGACATCCAGGACCGCCTGCAAGCCATCGTCGCCGGCGGCCAGGGAGCGCGGGCGGCAGGCGAGCGCCCCGCGGCCGTGCGCGCAACCGAGTCATCCTCCGCTGACAGTCCGATGGACGGAAACTTTCCGCTTCCAGACCAGTCGGCGCACACGGCCGAGATGGAGGCCGGTGGCGCGGTGCCAGCGCTGGCGGACGGCGATCCCCGCCCCCCAACTCGCGAACAACCCGAGCGCGAACGTGAGATCTGGGATGCGCCGCAGGTAGTCGAACTGATCGCCCATGGAGTTCCCCGGGCGGCCGACGCCCTCGCGCTGCAGCGGTATCTGGGCGGGCTCAATCACGTCGTCGGCGTTGAAGCGCGGGAGTTCGCGGAAGGGGTCCTCCGGCTGCAGATCACCGCCCGTTCTCCGATCTCATCGGACGACATCGACGGCTGGCCGGATCATCCGGACGCCCGAGTCCTCCAGCAGCAGCCGAAGGTGATCGAGATCGACTGCGCATCCGCATAGGAATCCAGCCATCAGGCACTCACTGGCCCCCGCCGAAGACGATGTTAGGTGGTACGGACAACCCCTAGCCGGAGAGATGACCGGCGATGGCCCGAGCATTGACGATCGGGTGGGTTTAGAACTAAACTATCACTATGAAGAGCACTGCACTCCTTCCCAAGACGAACGCACAGGCTTTGCCAGCCCGCATCGACGATGCCGTGCTGGCCTGGCTCCGGCTGGCCCGGGTGTATCACAAGGTCGATCGCCGCAGCGCGGAGACGATGCGCGCGCACGACCTTTCCGTCAGCCGGTTCGATGTCCTTAATCACGCCGGAGCGAGGGAAGGCCGGAGCCAGCAACAGCTGGCCGACGCGCTGCTCGTGACCAAGGGCAACATCTGCCAGTTGATCGATGCGATGGAGGCCGACGGACTCCTGGAACGTCGACGCCATCTTCGAACAAAGCGCATCTACCTGACGGACAAGGGACGAGCGCTCCGGGCGGAGGCGGTCCGCGCTCAGGAGGAAGCGCTCATGATCGAGTTCTCGGCACTCTCGGCCGACGAGACGCGAACCCTGCTGAACATCCTCCGGAAACTGGATCACTCGCTCGACCGGTCGACTTCCTCGTCCCCGAAACCGTAACGCTGGCCTGCCCATCAGGCCGCACCGCTTCGTGACCGCCAGCAGCTTTCAGATCGGTCACTACTTCGGGAATTTCTGAACGAACGAAAGGATCCATCATGTCGCTCCCCAACCGACTCGAACTCACCGGCATCCACCACGTAAGCTCGATCACCTCGGATGTCGCCGCAAACCGTGACTTCTACACCCGCGCCCTCGGCCTTCGGATCGTCAAGAAAACGGTCAACCAGGACGCCACGGACGTCTACCACCTCTTCTACGCCGATGGTCTGGGCAGTGCCGGGTCAGACGTTACCTTCTTCGGCTTCCCGAGCACACCGATCAATCAGCCGGGCGCGGGAGAGATCGG
>DASYVY010000543.1:0-2625 GCA_035936535.1 Thermomicrobiales bacterium
TCGTGCCGGCCAGGTTCATCAGGCGTTCCGGATCGCCGGAAGGCTGGGCATTCCCGTTGCCGCCGGTGCCGACAACTCGGGCGGCTACTACCCGTACGCACTCGGCCTGCCGGACGAAGCGGCCTACTGGCCGGAGCCCATCGTGCCCGCTCCCGGGCGGCTGGAGGCAGCACTGGACCTGATCGGGCGGAGCATCGACCAGGGCGCGACGGTCATCGGGATCGGCCCCCTCACCAACCTCGCGCTCTTCGATCGCGCCTTTCCGGGGCGTCTGCGGCAGGCACCGCTCTTCCTGATGGGCGGCTACGTGTACCCGGTTCCGCCCGGGTTCCCCCAATGGGGGCGGGAGGACGACTTCAACTTCCATATCGATGTCTCGTCCGCCGCGCATGTCCTGACTCACGCCCGGCCAACGCTGATCCCGCTGGAGATAACGGTGCAGACCGCCTTTCGCGCAGCGTACCTGCCGGACCTGCGACGGGCGGGCGGACTCGCGGCCCTCGTGGCCCATCACGGCGAGCTGCACGATCGTGAGCACCGCAACGCCGAGACCCATGGCCGGACCTGCGATGGCCTGCCGGACGATATCTTGAACTTCCAGCACGATCCGCTCGCTTGTGCGGTCGCGCTTGGCTGGGACGGCGTCACGATCGAGGACACGCCCCTCGCCATCGAGGGCCGCGATGGGCTCCTTCACCTCTCGGTCGATCCGGACGAATCGACGTACCCGGTTGTCACCGCGGTCGACGCCCCGCGCTTCAACGACACCTGGCGCGACATCGTCTGCTCCTGACTTGGGGAATTCATGGGACCAAACTCTTGGAGGTCCGCCTCGGTCCAACAATGTATCTGTCACCGCGGGTTCGCTCTATCATGAGTTTCGTCCGATATGAGTGGGAGCGACCACATGAATGTCAAACAGGCGATGACCGCCGAGGATGTGTTGGACCTGCCGGAGCGGCTGGGCGTGTTGCTGGAGTTGGTCGATGAGGAGTTGAGGGAAGTACCTGGTGCTACCGCGCTGCACCGCCTGATCGCCGCGATGGTGTATGAGCTCATCCGGAACTTCGCGCAGAACCACGATCTAGGGCTCGTCTTCCCTCACGGAGCCGGCTGCGTGCTCCGCCGCGGTCCCGACCTGCTCCGGATCCCTGCTGTGGCCGCAACGAACGCCGGCTACCGTCTATGGC
Source organism: Thermomicrobiales bacterium (assembly GCA_035936535.1). Lineage (GTDB taxonomy): Bacteria > Chloroflexota > Chloroflexia > Thermomicrobiales > UBA6265 > CADCWJ01. The sequence continues at coordinate 1,191 of DASYVY010000543.1, forward strand.
CGTGAAGGGCAGCGCGAGCTCGAGTCGGTCGAAGAGATCGATGGTGGTGGTGTGCTGCCCGGCTTCCGCGTAGCCGTGGGTGAACAGTTCGACGGGCGCCGCACCGATCCGTTACCTGGCGCTCACGGGGCCTTCACTCGTGGGCATGTCCAGTCACGTATTGCGTTGGCAGACCATTAGCAGATTGGCGTCCGGGTCCTTGAATGTCAGGAACGAGACGCTTCCGATGTCCGTCACGTCGCTGGTGATCTCGACTCCCCGCTCCTGCAAAAAGGCATGGGCTGTTTGCAGGTTCCCGGTCCAGAAAAAGCAGAGCGGCTGCGACGAGTTGGTGACCGGATCGCGGTTGGCATCCAGGATGAGCCCTGTCTCCCCGGCCATCGGTACGTCGTAGATCGTTCCCTCATGGGATGTCTCTGCCACGGGCAGCCCGAACAGGTCGCTGTACCAGGCGATGGCTCGCTGCATGTCCGATACCGGCACGAACACCATGCCGATCCGGTTCTGGATTGGACTGGTCATCCTCTCGATGCCCCCCTGGACCGGTGGGGTGATTCCCACTCCCGCTCGAGCATCGCGAAGACGAGCTCGTCGTCCCATTTGCCCTTGACGAACTCGTTCTCCCGAAAGTGCGCTTCCCGCCGCATCCCGAGCCGCTCCATCAGTCGTGCCGAGGCCACATTCCCCGCCTCGCAGCGGCCGGCGATGCGGTGGAGACCAAGCTCTTCGAAGCCGAGCCGGAGCATCACCACCGCGGCTTCCGATGCGTATCCCCGCCCGTGGAAATCCGAGTGAAAGACAAAGCCGATCTCTCCCTGGTGGTGCTCCTCGCTGGTCCAGTGGAGCAGGACGTCGCCGATCACCCGGCCCGTTTCCGGAACCTCGACGGCCAGGATGAGGGCGTCCCCTTCGTGCTCGATCGATGTCCTTGCCTGCCGCCGTTCGAGCATCGCGGCGACCTGCTCGCGATCGCGGACATCCCAGTAGAGGTAGCGGACGACATCCTCGCGGCTGTGCATCGCGAAGAGATCATCCAAATCGCCGGGACCATAAGGGCGCAGGCGCAGGCGCTCGGTCTCGATCGGATAGCGGGGGGTGATCATCCACCGATTGTATCAGTGCCGTCTCCACGCGGGCATACTTCACTTCACGATTCGACCATCCAACACCGAGCATCCAACACCGAGCATCGAGCACCGAGCATCGAGCGAGAACACCGCAACCTCTGTGCGGGCTCCTGGAGCGCGGACGCAATCCACGTGGATTGCATCCGCGCCGTCAGTCCCGAACCGAGATGCGGCCTTTGGAGCGGGTGCGCAGAACAGCGATCATCACGAGGGCGCCCAGGATCGCCAGGAAGGGGACCAGGAACGCATCGGAATAGGCGGCCGCACCGGCAGCGGCAGGCGCGTCAAGGTCGTACAGGGGATTGAAC
>DASYVY010000544.1:0-1778 GCA_035936535.1 Thermomicrobiales bacterium
GGCGGGGCTCCGACAGCAGGCCGAGCGCATTCAGGCCCTGGCAGGAATCGTGATAGGTCAGCGAGCGCTTCCCACCGGAAGGTGAGGCAAGGCTGCCCGGCTCGAGCCGCGCGATGTTCACCAGGAACGAGGTGAAGTCCAGCACCTTTCGTGCGATCGCCTCCACTCGGGGGAGCCAGACACGATCATTGCGGAAGAGATGGAGGTAATCCTGGCTCAGCATCGCGACGCAGCTCGCGCTGCCGGAGACGATGTAGTTCGCCTCGATGCGTTCCAGCGCCTGGATCGTCTGGCGGGCCATCATCCTCGCGTGCGCGACATCGCCGGAGTTCTGGGGGATCAGACCGCAGCAGTGGAGGCCGTCCGGCGCGACAAGACGGACCCCAAGTCCGCTCAGTACGGCCGCGATCGCCTCTCCCTGCTCGGGGTAGATGCGATCTGTCATGCAGCCGGGAAAGAGCGCCACGGTGAGTCCCGCCGCGCGACTCGGAACGACAGCCGTTGGCGCGGTCCTCGGCGCGCTGCTGAGGCGCTCACGGAGTGGCCGCCGGGCCAGCGCCGGCAGGCTCCGCCAGCGGGTCTGCGCGTTCAGGACCGGCAGGTGTCCGCCCCGGATCAGCGGTTTGCCGCGCGCGACCGGATACTGGGCGCGGGTGCCGATCTTGAACAGCACATTGGCGACGTTGGGATGCGCATAGGCCGTCAGGATCGCGCGTTTCGCCCGTTTCATGCCCTTGCGCCGGACGACCATCGCCCGTACATCGAGGATCTGACGTGGCAGCGGAATCCCGACCGGGCAGACGGTTTCACAGGCGTTGCAGGAGAGGCACAGGCTCTGCGGCCCGGCGCCCGCATCCAGCCCGTGAAAGAACGGAGTGACGACCAGGCCGATCGCGCCCGAGTAGATGTGGCCGAAGACATGCCCGCCCACCTCGCGGTACGGCGGGCAGACGTTGGCGCAGGCGGCACAGCGGATGCAGTGGAGCGCCTCCCGGAACTCCGGCTGCGCTCGCATCGCGCGGCGGCCGTTGTCGAGCAGCACCAGGTGCTGCTCCTGACCGGGCGACGGGCCGTGGATGAAGGTCGTGTAGACGGTGATCCGCTGGGCGGTCGCGCTGCGGCCGAGCACGCGAAGCTGGGTCATCGCGTCCTCCCAGGTTGGAACCAGCTTCTCGATCCCGGCGAGGATGACGTGAACCGGCGGCAGCGAGGATGTGAGACGGCCATTGCCCTCGTTGGTGGCCATCATCACGGTGCCGGATTCGGCGATCAGGGCGTTGGCGCCGGTGATGCCCATCCCGGTACGGAAGAACACGTCCCGGATCGCGTCCCGCGCGGCGCGGACCTGCTCCCCGACATCCTCCCGCGAGATCTCCCGGCCCAGCGCCTCGGTGAAGGTGTCCCCGACCTGCTGCCGGGCGAGGTGAATCGCCGGCATCACCATGTGGCTTGGACGTTCGCCACGGAGCTGGACGATCCACTCGCCCAGATCGGTTTCCACCACCTCGATCCCGGCGTCCGCGAAGTGGTGGTTGAGCTCGATTTCCTCGCTGACCATCGACTTCGATTTCGCGACGAGCGTGACCTGGTGGCGCTCGGCGATCTCCCGGATGATCGCCGTCGCCTCGTCCGCATCGGCGGCGAAATGCACGGTCGTGCCCGCCGCCCGGACCTTCTCGACGAACTGGTCGAGGTAGCGATCGAGGTTGTCGATCGCTTCGGTCTTGGCCGCCTTCATCCGGGTCCGCAGCGTCTCAAAGTCGATATCCTCCATCACC
>DASYVY010000545.1:0-4008 GCA_035936535.1 Thermomicrobiales bacterium
GCCCATGCCCATAACGGTGGACACACCAAGGGCCACGGAACATCCGTGGCCCTTGCCCGCTTGTTGAATTGCTATGTCCGAGACATCACCCAGCCGGGGTGGCGGCCGGCGTTCCACCGGTGCCCGCATCGGCCGGGAACACGCTGACGTGGACCGTCGTCGTGCCGTCGTCGTTGTCCGTCAGCATGGCCTCGCCCACGAAGCCGGACCCGTTGAGTTCCTGCAACTCGATGGTGAGTTGACCATCGGTCGGTGACCCAGTCAGATCGCCGCAGGCGATGTAATTTTGGATGTTCTCCGGGCTCTCATGGACATTGATCGCGTGCTCCGCCGCAAGGATGTCGTCGAGCGAGGCCTCGACCACGGTAGCGCTCTGAGCGGTCGTCTCGTCCAGGTCAGTCTCCGGGGACGCTACCGGGGTGGAAGCCGCATTGGCGCCCAGCGACGCTTCGGGCGTAGCTACCTGAGATGCTGCCTGAAGGTCTTGCAGCGGAAAGACGACATCGCCGAGTTGGTCGCAGGTTCCCGAGTGGATGTGTGCCGGATGGAGCGCGATGGCCGTATCGATACCGTCCTGCGCCGCCGGTGTCGCACCCGTTTCCTGGGCGCTGATCATCTGCGTGCTGAGCATCAGCCCCAGCGCGAGAACGAGCGTTCCGGCCACGAATGCCACCAAGGTTTGAATGCGTTTTCCCACAGAAACTTCTCCTTGCCGAGCTACAAGACATCGTCACGACAGCCAGCCGATGCGTTTGGCGAATAACGGCGCAGCCGCACGAACGGTGCCACTTGTCGCTGATGTGGGAAGGTCCTCGCCCATTCCCAGGACAGGGATACGGAGCCTGAGGGACGGGTAACGGTCCGGCACCGTCGAGCCAAGCCTGTTTCGGCGGAGGGAGCAGTGGCATCCGAACCGGCATAGGGATCGATGTACGTGGCGATAGGACCGGAGGTACATGCTGGCGCGACGCCGTTGAGCAACAGCGCAGAATGTGTGGCTCCGGCGATTCCTCTCCTTCAGTCGGGCCGTCCGGCGCTCCCGATCCGTTTTCGACGCCAGAAACGATTGACTGGGGGGGCATGCTGGTGTCGAGAGGACAGGACCGCGAGATCTGCAGTGAGCTTCCGCACGACAGGCTCGCGACGTCCCCTGTGCCGAGCACGAACGAGGGCGGCAACTCAAGCTCGCCGCCCCCGTTCATCAGGGTGTGGGAGCTGTCATGTCCGAAAAGACTGCTCTGCTACGGTGCTCAGCACGAAAAGGTCTGGGTCACGGTGACGGAGCCAACGATGGTGGCAAAGGTCGCGGTCACAATAGTCGTGCCGGGATCAACGCTGCCACCCCCCGCGCTGGCGAAGCCATTGACATCCGTGCGGACATCGAACTCCCATATGGCTTTCTCGCCGGACCTCAGTGTGAGGCCATCGATGGTGACGTGGACATCGGTGTAGGCGGGGAAGCCCTTGAGGTCAAACGCGCTTTCGCACCATTCGACCCAGTCGTGGTTGAACACCCGCTCTATCGTCGGGCGGGACGGCGTCGTGATCGAGGGCAACAGTTCTCCCCCCAGCACAACATGGCGCCGGCACTGGCCCGGATTCTTGAACCGAACCCCCTGCTCGTTGGTGACTGCTTCATACCCACCGTTGCGGCACCGTTCGGTCGGGTGAATGGGGACATTTTCCTGGGCCGTCACTATGCCCGGCGTCAACGCCAGCATGCCAAACACCATCATGAACAGCGTGACGCTCCCGATCCACTTGTTGAACACGTTCGATCCTCCCCGTTGACGCTTCCAGAGGTCCTCTACACCCGCGCAGGCCGTTCACCTGCGGTCCCCGGCATACCGCGGGTTGTTCGTACCCGGATGATGCTATCGATCATCGTGCCTCCGCGCTGATGAAGATATCCGTAAGTTCACGTATTCGAACGCACCCGCTGTCTCGGTAATCCATCCGGTTGTGTTGCTGTGTTTCCCGCGACTTCTTACCCGGCTCGACCTCCCGTCTGGAAGTCGTGGAGTCGGGCGCCTCTTCGAAGGGTGCCCGCCGTATCCGGTCACTGGCCCCGCCCCGCGCGTGATCCATCGCCCGGATTGCACGCTTGCGGCCTCACGTCGCGACCGCCAAGGAGTCTCCGCTGCTACGGGTGACGGAGGGACGTATCGGAAACCAGGGTCGGGCTTGCGTGACAGTGCAAGGAGTCGAATCAACGAGAGGCAGAAAGTACGTGATTTTACCGATACTCCGTTCTGCCAAATGCCTTATGCTCCTCACAATCCCTGCATATTTGGCGGCCCGTAGGTTATGGGCAGCACTGACACTCGCCGCGGCGAGAGCCAGCAACTGTTTGGAAACGGTCGCGACAACGCGGTACGGGCCAGCCTCGTCACTGGGTGACCAATGATCGGCCGGTCGCTCCAGCGGTGTCACCTGGAGTTTGGGACGGTCGAGAAGGAGTAGTAGCTGTGAGAAATCGCCCCGTGCTCAAGAGCATGCTGGTTGCTCTCGTTGTCCTTGCGGTGCCCGTTGCCGTGCTTGCCAGCGGAGCGATTCCGATCTGGAACGACTTCTTCTGCAGTGCCGCCGAGAAGCGGGCAATGTCGGAATTCGCACACTTCGACGGCGCAAAGCCCAAATGGGAATCCAACGCCAAGGTCACCGGTGGATGCACCACCACCTTCACGGTTGACGGTCTGCCGGATGAGGTCCAGGCCTACTACGAGGACAGCCTGTCCCGGGAGGGATGGAGGGTGGAAGTCGGGCCGGACAACACCTTCCCCATTTACCTTGAAGCCGACCGCGACGACCTCGGCTATTTCCTGATGTTCGAGGGACCCGACCTGGCGGACCCGCTGACCCGGGAGCAGGTTCAGAAGCAGAAAGGTGTCCAGGTCCAGGCACAGGACGCGGCACAGCAGGAGGTGCCGGAGCACGGCGCGGTGGATCCGGGCAAGGTCCGGGTGTCGATCCAGGGCGGCCAGCAGCGATAACCGCCCGCTCCGCTGCCCGATTCCAGGCGCCGCGTGAATACGCGTTGGGAGACCGGCGTGACGAAGCCCATCGAGGTCGATCGCGACGCTCCGGCCGCGAAGTTGCCCTCACGCGCCCTCGATTGCGTGCGGCGGACGCGAGGCAGGGACCATCGGGCCGGACGTCATCAAGGTGCATACCAGGATCGCGGCACGAGGGGTGGGAACCACTCATCCGGGGACATGATGCTCTCCGGCCTCACCTCTGCCGGGCAAGGGGCACGGCGGAACGGGTTCGCTGCCGCGAAAGAGCACGGTCACATGGGGGGCCGCCTGGGTAACGCGTTCGCCGGCGCCGGTCGGCCCATTGCCGGATCGAGCATCCTAACGACATGCGCGAGACGGACACAAGCCTGACGAGCTCCCCACCGGCTCGCCCATCAGGTGGGTGCTGCTGCCACCGGGCCTCGCAGCGACGGAAATCGCCAGACGATACCTCCGATGCTTCCCAGCGCCAGCAGGCAGGAGATCGCCATCGCCAGGGGAGATCCAACCTGGCTCGCCATGGTGCCGACCAGTAATTGTCCGACTGGCAGCATCCCCCAGGTCAGCAGGTAGATCGAGAATACCCGGCCGCGAACATCGTCCTCGACGCTCATCTGCAGCGCGGTCTGGTTCAACGCCAGGAATGACGCGCTCATCCAGCCGGCCACGAACAGCACCAGCAGCGCAATGGCAACGATCGGCGTCACCGAGAACGCCATGACACACACGGCAAAGGCGGCGGCCGTGGCGACCTGCCTCCCAGTCCCTACCTGACCGCTGGATCGGCGCGCCACCGCAAGCGACCCGGCCACCGTCCCGAGCCCGGTGCTGGCCAGCAGGACGCCCAGTCCCGTGGACCCCAGGTCGAGCTCGTCACGCGCGAAGACCGGCATAAGATTGATGTACGGCATCACGAGGACCGTCGGCGCCAGGGCCAGCACGATCAGGCCGACGAGAAACGGTCTCGCGGCGACGACGCGCAGGCCGACGG
>DASYVY010000546.1:0-2238 GCA_035936535.1 Thermomicrobiales bacterium
GCGGGCCGGTGTCGATCTCACCGGGGTGAAGCGCGTCGGAGAAGCCGCTACCGCGCTCTCGATGATCGTGGTCCGCCCCGATGGCGAGAAGACGATCATCCTCGCGCCGAACGCTAACGATGCCTGGGATGACACGGGCGCCGGCGACGTCGCGAAGGCGATCGAAAATGCGCCGGAGGGGTCGGTGCTGGTCGTCGATCTCGAAGTGCCGGAGGATGCGGTGCGGCGGGCCATGACCGCGGCCAGGGAGCGGGGGTTGCGGGTGGTGCTCGATCCATCCCCGGCGGACCGGATGCCGGAGGATTTGTTCGCCTTCGTGGATGCGATCACGCCCAACCCGTCGGAGGCGCAGACGCTGACCGGAATCGAGATCAGCTCCGCGGACGATGCCGAACGGGCCGGCCAGGAGCTGCTTCGGCGGGGCGTGGGTGCCGCCTGCATGAAACTGCCGGACGGTGGCTGCGTGGTGGTGGCGGACAACGTTCACGAGCGGATCGACCCGGTGGAGGTGGACGTGGTCGATACGACCGGGGCGGGCGATGCCTTTGCGGGTGCGCTCGGGGTTGCGCTGCTGGATGGCATGGAGATCGTGCCGGCTGCCCGGTTCGCGGTCGCGACCTCGCACCTGGCGGTCACGGCCTATGGCTCGCAGGAGTCCTACCCCGCGCGCGACGAGGTGGAGCGGATGCTCGACCGGCTCGGCAATGGCGGCTGATCCCGCCGCACCGTCCGCGACCGTTTCCGGCCCGATCCAGGCAACCCGAACCGGCAAGAGAGGGAGCACGCACGTATGTCATCATCCGATATCCAGCCGGACGTGACCGGTTGGTCGCTCGTCTGGGACCGGTTCGATCCGGAACAGGAGGGGCGGCGTGAAGCGCTTTGCACGCTCGGCAACGGCTACCTCGCGAGCCGGGGGGCGGCTCCGGAATCGCGCGCCGGGGATGTCCACTATCCCGGCACGTACGTTTCCGGCCTGTACAACCGGCTGCGGGCGGACGCCGACGGCCGGCCGGTCGAGTTCGAGAGCATCGTCCAGGTCCCGAACTGGCTGCCGCTGCGATGGCGGATCGATGGCGGCGAATGGTTCGATCCCGAATCGGTGACGATCCTGGAGTTCCGGCAGGAGCTGGACCTGCGGCGCGGAATCCTCTCCCGTTCGATGCGGATCGAGGACGGGCTTGGGCGGCAGACCGGGATCACCGATCGCCGCTTCGTGCACCTCGCCGACCCGCATCTGGCGGCGCTGGAGATGCGCATCACGGCCGAGAACTGGGAGGGACGGCTCGATATCGAGTCGGCGATCGACGGCGGGATCCAGCACACGCTCGTCGCCGACGATCGCAAGCTCGCGGGCCGGCATATCCAGGTCCTCGATGCCGGGGCGGACGAGGACGATGTGATCTGGCTGCGGGCGCGGACGGTCCAGTCGCGGATCGATATCGAGGTCGCCACCCGGCTCTGTCTGGCCCTCGATGGCGAGCGGCAACGACCCGGCCTGCAGGCCCGGACCGGCGACGACCGGGTGTGGCAGGCGTGCTCGCTGGAGGTGTTGCGGGGCCAAACGGTCGGGATCGAGAAGATCGCGGTGGTGTTCTCCGGGCGGGACCAGGCGATCAGCGAGCCGGGCCTTGCGGCGCGCCGTTCGCTGGCACGGGCAGGCAGCTTCGAGGCGCTGCTCGATCGCCACACGCTCGCCTGGGACCATCTCTGGCAACGGTGCTCGCTCGGGCTGGAGCTGGATGTCGACGGGGACGCACAGGGCATCGTCCACCTTCACCTGTTCCATCTTGCGGGAACGCTCTCCCCCCACGTCCCGGATCGCGACGTGGGCGTGCCGGCCCGGGGCTGGACCGAGGCGTACCGCGGTCATGTGTTCTGGGATGAGCTGTTCGTGCTGCCGTACTTCCACCTGCACCTGCCCGAGGTTAGCCGGGCGATGCTGCTCTACCGGTACCGACGCCTTGACGAAGCGCGGGCACTGGCGCGGGAGGCGGGATACCGGGGGGCGATGTTCCCCTGGCGGAGCGGCAGCAATGGCGAGGAGGAGACGCCGGCCATCTACTTCAACCCCCGAAACAGCCGCTGGATCGAGGACCATACATACCTGCAGCGGCACATCGGGTCGGCGATCGCCTTGAATGTCTGGGAGTACGTCGAGATAACGGAGGATCACGCCTTCCTCGCTGACTACGGTGCCGAGATGCTGCTGGAGATCGCCCGTTTTTGGTCCAGCAT
>DASYVY010000547.1:0-1858 GCA_035936535.1 Thermomicrobiales bacterium
GTCCTACTGGGACAGCGCGCGCCAGGGCTGGACGACCCCACCGGGCGAGACCCCGGTGTACGTGGGAAGTTCCTCCCGGGACATTCGTCTCGAAGGCATGGTCCGGATCGCCTGAACGCGCATCGACGCCGTTCACGGCCGATCACCCGGCGATCAGGCGCCAATGGATCCGGCCGCGATGCACGCGTTTTTGTACGTGCCGCCATAAAGGCGGCCCGGATCTGGCCCGCCGCGCCCGTTCCGGGTTGCCGAACCCTTGCCGCCGAACGTCCTTGGCATGCAAGGTGGCCATTCACGGTGCGGCGGCCGATCACCCAATGCAGCTGCCGGGGTGTCCCCTGCGAATTGCATGTTCATGGTCAGGTCGTGAGGGTGAAGCCACCGGACGCTACGGCGGCGGAGAAGCGGTCCTCGTCCAGGGTGAGTCCAAAGCCCGGTACATCGGGAAGCTCGATCAGGCCATTCCGGACCGCATAGCCCGACGCATCGATTCCGGGCACGTCCGCCGGGTCCCATTCCACGAACGGCAGCTTGTCGATGCGCCGGGCAAGGTGCCCGGTCGCGTAGTTGCCGAGCACGGAGCCGTAGTTGTGCGGCGCGCTCCGGACGCCGATCGCGTCCAGTCGGGCTCCGAGCTGGAGCCAGCGCGTGAACCCGTAGGAGAAGATGTCGTACTGGACGACATCGATCAGCCCCTCCTCGGCCCACCCAACGAGGGCAGGGTCGGCGGTGCCCTCGCCGTCGGCGATCAGCACATCGAGCCCTTCCCGGTCAAGCCACTCCCGGAGGTCGCGATAGAGCACGGCGTCCTCATGGAACGCCTCTTCCATCCAGTGGACGTTGGCGTCGCGCGTCTCGCTCAGCACCCGCTTCGTCAGGTTCAGGTTGTAACCATTGTTGGCGTCGATCATGATCGGCGCGTCAGGACCGACCGCCTCCCGGACCGCCTGGATGATCGCGATGTCACGGGCGGTCCCCTGCTCCAGTGCCATGTGGCGCGCGCCGCGGCCGACCTTGATCTTGAAGGCGGCGTGCCCGGTGGCCAATCCTTCGCGGGCCTCGTCCGCGAGCAGGGCGACCGCCTCCTCATCCGATTCGAGATGCAGGTCATCGAAGTACAGCGTCGTGTCGTAGATGCGGACGCGCAACGGCTCAGGCGACCGGGCCGGGTCGACGAACCGGTAAACCGGCTCGCCCACCCGGCGCGCGGCGAGGTCGAGCAACGGATACTCGACGGGAATGCAGGCGGGGTCCGCTCCATCCGTCGACACGAGCGTGTCGATGTCCTGACCGATCAGGGATTCCAGGGCCATCGCCGTCGCGCCGCAGCGCCCGAATCCGCTGGCGCCATCGCTGGCCGTGATCCGGACGATCGGAAGGCGGACCGTCGCGCCGTGCGGGCCGAGGCGAGCATTGCTGCCCGCATGGCGTGGTCGTGTGCCTTCGAGGATGCCCATCTCGATCCGCTGGATCGTTGCTTCCGCCATGCCTGCTCCCTTTGTGTGCCGCCATTGACCGACGGCCATTGTAGGGGCAGATCATGTATCTCGCCTGCAGCTAGGCCTTTAGCCGGCATCCAACCGGCCACTACACAAGCGTCGCGTAGTGGCCGGTTCTATGTCGTCCAGATGTCGCGCAGCGGCATCCCGTACCACTCCCGAACGGTCGCCCTTCGCAGGTCCCGGTCAGACACCGCCCTCGCCGGCATCCGGCGTGGCGATGCCTTCGACGGTGCCTGCCGGCACGTCCACTTCCGTATCATCGACGACCCGGGCGAACCAGTACCCCAGCAAGAGCACGGCAATGCCAAGGACCATGGCGATCAGGGCGTAAACCCTGGGGCCATGACGATACAGCC
>DASYVY010000548.1:0-4332 GCA_035936535.1 Thermomicrobiales bacterium
GGTCCCACCCGACGCATCTGGTCCGTCTCGATTCGGCAAGGCACCCGCTGCTTGACCCCGCTGCTGTGGTGCCGGTAACGCTCGAGCTCGGCCGGGATTTCCGGGTCCTGCTGATCACCGGACCCAACACCGGTGGCAAGACCGTTGCCCTCAAGACCGTCGGGCTCCTGACGCTGATGGCACAGGCCGGGCTGTTCATCCCGGCCAACGACACGTCGGTTGTCAGTGTGTTCAGCGCGGTCTACGTCGACATCGGAGACGAGCAGAGCATCGAGCAGAGTCTATCGACGTTCTCCTCCCACATGCGAAACATCATCCGGATGTTGCGAACGGTCCGGTCGGACCATCTGGTCCTTCTGGACGAGGTAGGCGCCGGAACCGATCCCCAGGAAGGGTCCGCGCTGGCCCGGGCGCTCATGAACGCCCTGCTGCGCCGGCAGGCGATGGTGGTCGCGACCACGCATTACTCCGAGGTCAAGGCATTCGCCTACGCCACGAATGGCGTCGAGAACGCAAGCGTCGAGTTCGATGTGAATACGCTGTCGCCGACCTACCGGCTGATGGTTGGCGTGCCCGGGCGGTCGAACGCGCTGTCGATCGCTCGGCGGCTGGGAATGCCACCCGAGATCATCGACGAGGCCCAGCGGCTGCTGGAGCCGGGAGAGGGCCAGACCGAGCAACTCATTGACGACATACGCGACCGGCGAAACCAGATCGGCCGCGAACTCGAAGCCGCGCGGCAGGCGCAGGAGGAGACCCGGCTGCTTCGAAGGCGGGCTGCCCAGAGCATCCGCGAAGCGGAGGAAATTCGTCAGCGGGCACGGGAAGAAGCCATCGCCGAGGTCCAGGCGGAGCTTGCCGAGGCGAGGGCAGCGATCCGTGATATGGAACGCGCGAGGTCGGCGCCCGGGGTCTCACAGTCCCGCTTCGTAGAGCAGGCAGACCAGATTCGTGCCGCCGAGCAACAGCTGAAGCATGTGCAGCGGAAGCGGTTGAAGCCGGCGCCCGCCCAGCCACAGCAGCGGGTCATCCGCCCGGGGGACCGGGTCAAGCTGAGGGCACTCGACCAGGAAGGCGAGGTGCTCGCGGTCGAGGGCGACGAAGCCGATGTGCAGATGGGATCGCTCAAGATGCGGCAACCGCTCAGGGACTTGGAGCGCCTCGGCCGCGTCAAACGGGAAGAGCCGAGAGTGGCCAGGATGGTTCGGGAAGCGATCTCCGAGACGGTGCCGATCGAGATCGACATTCGCGGGAATCGCGTCGACGAGATCGGCCCGGTGCTGGATCGGTACATCGAAGATGCGTATCTGACCGGCCTGCCGTGGGTGCGGATCATCCACGGCAAGGGAACGGGAGCGCTACGTCAGGTTGTCCGCGAATTCCTCCGTGACAATCCCGCCGTCGCGCAGTACGAAGCTGCCGGTGCACGCGAAGGCGGCGAAGGCGCCACCGTGGCCAAGCTGCGGCAAACCTGACGCCGGATATGGTCGGTGCCGGAGACGGGGCACAGCCACAACCCCTTCGGATTCTGCGTGGGGTACGAGGGAGCCGGGGAGCGTCTGACAGGCAGCCAAAACGCGACATAACTTGTCGATAGGCTCGATATCGTCACCGACTCACAGAGCTGACATGGTGGTCGGCGCCGCTCGGGAACTGAGCGATCCAGCGGAACAAGTCTTCGCCGTGAGCAAGTTCCTCGAAACGGGACAGGCTCTCTAGTGGTTTGTCAGCGCTTTTCCGTCATCCCGAGGGAGCGGAGCGCCGGTCGCTCCTGCGCTGGCCGTGATAGCGAATGGCATTAGCCGCGTATGCAGCATGGCGAACGACGCGTGACGCACCACTAGTCCGCGGCGTTCGCCATCACTTCCGGGCGGGCTCGTTCGATCTCGGCCAGGACGGCGTCGAGGGCCTGTCGCCAAGGGATCGTGAGATCGAGCAGCCGGATGCGGACGGAGTTGGGAGTCAGCTTGAGCGCATCACCGATTGTGCGGGACAGGCGCTCCCGGCTTAGCGTTTCGGTCACGACCGGTCGGATCACGATTTCCCGCTCCCGCTCCACCACCGAATCGATGCCAAGGGCGGCGGAACGGATGCGGAGACGGATCAGGGCCAGGACATGTTCGACCTCTTCCGGGAAGTCCCCGAACCGGTCCACCAGCTCATCTTCGAGATTGTGAACATCCTCCAGGGTCTGAACGGCCGCGATCTGCCGGTACAGATTGAGGCGTAGCTCGGTATCGGCGACGTAGTCCTCCGGGATCAGCGCGGTCATTGGCAGGTCGAGCGTGATCGGACCCTGCTCCAGGGCGGGCTGGCCCGACCGGACCTCTTCCACTGCCTGGCTCAGCAACCGCATGTACAACTCATATCCGACGGTCGCGATGTGCCCGCTCTGTTCCGCCCCGAGGATGTTGCCGGCACCCCGTATCTCCAGGTCGCGCATCGCCACGCGCAGGCCGGCGCCAAGCTCTGTTGCCTCCTGGATCGTCTCCAGTCGCTCGAGTGCTTCTCCGCGGATGGACTTGTGCGGTTGATGCAGCAGGTACGCGTAGGCGCGATGGCTGCTGCGTCCGACCCGGCCACGGAGTTGATAGAGCTGGGTCAGACCCAGGGTGTCGGCATTGTCGATGATGATGGTGTTGACGTTCGGGATATCGACGCCCGACTCAATGATCGTCGTCGAGATCAGCACATTGAATTCGTGACGGATAAAGCCGAGCATGACCTCCTCAAGGACATGCTCGTCCATCTGGCCATGACCGATGCCGAAGCGCGCCTCGGGGACGGCCTTGCGCAGGCGCTCGGCGAGCACATCGATGTCGTGGACGCGGTTGTGGACGACGAAGACCTGGCCGCCGCGTTCCATTTCGCGGAGGATGACCTCACGAACCAGGTGATCGGAAAAGGCCGTGACAAAGGTTCGGATAGGGAGCCGCGCCTGGGGCGCTGTCTCGATCATGCTGATGTCGCGGATTCCGGACAGCGAGAGATGGAGCGTTCGGGGAATCGGCGTCGCGGACAGCGTCAGGACATCGACCTCGGTACGCAGTTGCTTCAGGAATTCCTTCTGTCGAACCCCGAAGCGCTGCTCCTCATCCACGACGGCAAGGCCCAGATCCTTGAATCGCACGTCCTTCTGCACGAGGCGGTGCGTGCCAATCACGATATCGACCGCTCCGCTGGCCAGGTCCCTGACGATCTGGTCCTGTTCGGAACGGGTTTTGAGCCGGGACAGCATCTCGATGCGGATTGGAAAGGCAGCCAGCCGCTCCCGAAAGGTGGTGAAATGCTGGAGGGCAAGGACGGTCGTAGGAACGAGGACGGCCACCTGTTTGCCGGCGTTAACCGCCTTGAACGCGGCCCGGATCGCGATCTCCGTCTTCCCGAAGCCGACATCGCCGCAGACGAGGCGATCCATTGGCCGGTACGATTCCATGTCGCTCTCAACGGCGGCAATCGCTCGTGCCTGGTCGCGTGTCTCGACAAAGGGAAACGACTCCGCCAACTCGTCGTCCCAGCGGGAACTTGGGGGAAACGCGAATCCCTTCCCGGATTCGCGGAAGGCATAGAGCTGGATCAGCTCGAATGCCATCTCGCGGACAGCACGGCGGACCTTGCGCTTGGTGCGCACCCATTCGCCGCTTCCTAGCCGGTTCAGGTGCGGGTTGATCCCACCACCGCTGTATCTGGTGACGCGATCGCTCTGGTCAACGGGGACGTAGAGCTTGTCCCCGCGCTCGTACTCCAGCAGGAGATATTCCCGCTCGATTCCTTGCATCTCCATCCGGACAAGCCCGGAGAATTTGGCGATGCCGTGGTCGACATGGACCACATGCTCGCCTAGACGCAACCCCTGGGCGAATGAACGGCTTTCGAGGGTCGTGCGCTGCCCTGATCGCCTGACCTGCTTGCGGAAGCCAAACAGCTCCAGGTCCGTCCAGACCGCCAGCCTGCCCGTCGTCCACCCCCAGCCGCCGGTCAGGTCCGACGGACGTACCTCTACCGTCCCGGCGGGAAGCGGAGCCGCCACGTCGGCGCGCTTGCGTTTGTCCTTTCTCGGATATACCCCGCGTTCCTCGAGAATGTCGGTCAGGCGTTCAACCTGGTCGGTGGCGATGGAAATCCTCCACCCGCCGCTCAACCGCTCCCGAAGCTCGTCGATCATCGAGGCCATGTTGCCCAGAAAAACCGGAGGGTCACCCACATCGGCAAAGGAAACAACGGCGCCGCGACTGGCGTCGCCCGAACCGACCGCGATGCCTGTTCTCTCCGCAACCGCGGCAAGCGCTCGCTCCGCCGGAATGTAGGGCAGGGGAATGCCAGCCGGCAGTT
>DASYVY010000549.1:0-3306 GCA_035936535.1 Thermomicrobiales bacterium
ACTTCATGCTGAGCGGCCAGCGGATCCGGCTTCTCCATGCGTCACCGCCCGGCGTGTACCACCGCGTGCACCAGCGCGACCCGATCGACAAGCTCGAAGCGATGTTCGACAGCACGGATTTCACCGGGTATGGATTCGAGCCCGATGTGGTCGGCTACGGTGACATCCACACCGCCTACCTACGGTCTCTGCGCGCCAGGGTGCTGTTCAACGTGGGCAGCGTCGGCAACCCTCTCGATCAGACACTTGCCTGCTACGCGATCCTTGAAGGCTCGGATGACGACACCCCGGCTCGTCCACTGGCGATCACCCTGGTTCGTGTTCCCTACGATATCGAACGCGCCATCCAGGAAGCGGCAGATGAGGACATGCCCGAGTTCGAGCCCTATGCCAGCGAGCTCCGCACTGCCCGGTACCGGGGCTTGACCGGGGGAGCGACCTCCTGAAGCCCGGTGCCGCGCATGCGAGCTTCCCGCTTGCCGGGGTGGGACCGCCCCGTTCCCTCCACGGATGGTGCTTGTCGAGAACATGCGGCGCGTAGCCGTGCCAAAGGGCCCCGCGGCAAGATGAGGACCCCAGAGTGTGGATGATGCCACATCAATCGATGACTCCCCTCACCTGACTCGGAATCCGGTTGGATGTTCGCCCCACCGGGTTGCAGGGGCAGGCCCATGTGTCTGTCTGGGAACAGCATCTCTGCCTGCTTCACCTGGTCGGTTCATCTGACTGCCCATGGCTGCCCGACAACAGGCCAGCGTGTGCCAACCCTCTATCCGGAGCGTGCATGACGCGGTAGCGCGATCATCCCCATCAGTCCATGGCCGGAAAAGGGCGCGCGACTCGTGCCTGTCACGCGCCGTGAGCCTTGGCGGCCAGGATAACGATCGCCGAGCTGCGCTATGCTCCTGTCACAGCGATACTCCGGAAACCGAGTCGATTCCCTTTGAGGAATCGTGGGAGACAAAGCCGTGATTCAGGGAGAGCACAACTGGGCGGGGAACCACACCTACCGGGCGTTGCGATTCCATCAGCCCACAACACTGGACGAGTTGCGGCGGATCGTCGCTACTGCTACGAAGGTGCGGGCGCTCGGATCGCGTCATGCCTTCAATGACATCGCCGATTCCACGGAACTCATCTCGCTGGATCGATTTCCGCAGAATGCCGCCATCGACGCATCGTCCGGGACGGTGAAGGTCACCGCCGGCATGACGTACGGTGCCCTGGCGCAGGTGCTTCACCATGAGGGCCTGGCCCTGCACAATATGGCGTCGCTGCCGCACATCTCGATCGCCGGCGCGATCGCCACCGCAACGCACGGCTCCGGCGACACCAACGGCAACCTGGCAACCGCGGTGTCGGCGCTGGAGGTCGTGACCAGTGACGGCGACATCGTCCACGTTTCGCGATCGGACGAGTGTTTCCCCGGGATGGTGGTCGGGCTCGGTGCGGTCGGGATCATTACCGGGATCACCCTCAACGTGCAGCCCGGTTACCAGGTGAGGCAGCAGGTGTTCGAGCACCTCGACTGGGACGTGCTGGTCGAGCGATTCGACGACGTGATGGCAGGCGCCGACAGCGTCAGCCTGTTCACCGATTTTGGCGAGACGGTGGATCAGGTCTGGCTGAAAACCCGTGTCGATCAGGACCCGGCGGTTCCTCTCCCGGGCGATTTCCTTGGCGCGCCCGCCGCTCCCGTGCCTCGCCACCCGGTTCGCTCGCTTTCCCCGGACAATTGCACTGCACAGCTCGGGGTCCCCGGTGCCTGGCACGATCGCCTGCCCCACTTCCGGATGGATGCCGTGCCCGCCAGCGGTGACGAGATCCAGGCGGAATACATGCTCCCCCGACATCATGCGGTTGCGGCGCTCCAGGCGGTCCGTGAATGCGCGCCGGTGATCCAGCCGCACCTGTGGATATCCGAGATCCGGACCGTGCGAGCGGACGACCTCTGGATGAGCACGGCCTATGGGACGGACACGGTCTGCATCCACTTTTCCTGGCGGTTCGATCCCCCAGCGGTAGACCGGGTGCTCCCGATCGTCGAGGCGGCGCTCGCTCCCTACGGCCCGCGGCCGCATTGGGGCAAGGTGTTCGCGATGGATCCCGGCGAGTTTGGCGCGCGCTATGAGCGACTCGCGGATTTTCGAAGCCTCGCCGCGAGCGTGGACGGCCGGGGAGTTTTCCGAAACGAGTTCCTGGACCGCTATGTCTTTGACGGGAGTTAGCCAACCCCGGGATCGCGATACGGACCCGGATATGAGGCTGGGAAAGACGGACGGGCCTTGGATCTCCCGTCGGCGGCGCGGGACCCCCGTCACAAGGAGGTGGAGAGGCCCCTGTGGCCTTCCGATCCGGCTGGTGGGGCTTTCGGAATATCAGGGTCCAGCGCGACTGCCACGACATCCTGAAGTAAACGCTGGCTGCCCTTGATCTCCGGGGAGATGTCAGTCTCCCGCCGAACGTACATGTTGGCGACGAGCCGGGATCATCTTACTGGAAGGCCATTTGCTTAGCTTGGCGCGCCGGGATTGTCTTGTTACCTTCACAGGTGTTGCTTACAGGGTGAAACCAGGGGCCGTTATCTTCCTGAACGACCTGTCGCCAAGATTACGGATCGAGCTTCCAAATGTGGCGAGGTCACTTGCCGGCGGTGTCCTTAGCGGGAATGCGCGCGTCGATCCAGTCCAGCATGAAGGTGACGACCTCGCGGCGGCCGGGCTCGTTGAAGATCTCGTGCTTCATCCCGGGCCACAGCTTCAGCGTCTTGTCCGGACTTGACGCGCGCTCGTACAGCGCCCGGGTTCCGCTCGGGAACGTCAGCGTATCGTTCGCGCCGTGCATCGCCAGAAGTGGCAACCGGATCCGGTCCAGCCTCTTCCGGGCGTCCTCGCCGGCCCAGAGCATCTCGGCGGCGGTCCGGATGCGGGTCCGTCCGTGATGCGTCAGCGGGTCCAGCCCGAACTGGGTGCGGACATCCGGGTCGGTAGTGAGAAAGTCCTCGTCGCTGTCTCGGCGCGGTAGCGGCCCGGCCGGATAGATCCGGGCGAGGATGCTGCCAAGCCTGCGTTGCGAATCCGTCAGGTCCTCGTCGATCACGAGCGCCGGTCCGCTGGTGACGAGCGCGGCGAGGTCGTCGCCATACCGGAGGGCGTAGCGGACGGCGATCAGGCCACCCATCGAGTGCCCAATCATCACCTGGGGAAGGCTTGGATGCTCCCGGCGTGCCCGCTCCGTGAGCAGGCGAAAGTCATCGACGAAGTCATCGAAGCGCATGACCAGGGCGCGCGTTCCGCTGCTGCGCCC
>DASYVY010000550.1:0-2915 GCA_035936535.1 Thermomicrobiales bacterium
GTTCAAGGGGCTGTCTGCGCGGAGTCGGTCGATGCGAGGTCCCGGAACCCGACCTCTTAACCCTGGCGACGGCCACGTGACCGGCGCTGGGCCTCGAAGACGCGCTGCTTGCGGGTGTGCTCGTCAAGCGGGGCGTAGGACGCATTCGCGAGCTCCTCGGAGATGCGGATTTCCTCCCGGATCTCCTGGTTCATTGGGGCCGCCTGCATGGCACGACTGGCCATGCGGAAATGTGATCGCGATTCCTCGAAGCGACCCTCCCGGTCGAGGCGGATTGCCTCCCGGTGATCCCGCGCCCCTCGCTCCAGCGCGACCGTGCTGGCTGCCTCGTCGTTTCGCGGCGCCCGTGCGGCGGTGATCTCATCGGCGAGTGTAAGTGGATCGAGCTCCCGGTGCAGGCCCATGGGCTGACCGGTCGCGGGATGCGTCCAGTCCAGCGCGAGCGACGGTGCCAGCATACTGGTGGGCGACCCGGATTTCACCCGGATGTCGAAGACGAGCGAGAGGTTGTCGCCACTGGCGAGATCGCGCAGGTCAACGGTGAAAGTGCGGCCATGACGCTCCACCAGAAAGGCGTTGACGAGCCCGGCGTGCATCCCCTCCGGGAAGGTGATGGTCAGCCTGGGGCGGATCGCGACGATATCCAGCAACTCACCGATCTCGCGCTCGAAGAAGGCCCGTAGCTCCCGCGCATCGGCGATGTACTGGAATGCACCGCCTCCAGCCTCGGCCATGCTGCTGAGAAGCATCTCGTCGAAGTGCTGCCCGACACCGATCGTGGTCGTCGCGATGCCCCGCCTGCGGAGTTCGCTGGCATGTGTTGCGAGTTGGTCGGGATCGGTGATGCCGTTGTTGGCGAGGCCATCGGTCAGCAGCATCGCACGCTGGAGATGACCGCGGCCGCTGGTCATCGGCGGGTGCGTCGCCAGCTGCTGACACGCGGTCAGCCAGCCGCCGGAGAGATTGGTGCTACCACGGGTGTAGACCTCCTGGATCACCCGCTGCAGGCGCGACTTGCCCTGGCCCGTCGCCGGGGTAAGGTCGTGGAGGACATCCACCTCGTTGTCGAAAACCACCAGCGACACGCGATCGGCCTCGGTGAGGTGATGGGTCGCCGCCGCGACGGCTTCCTTCACCAGCTTAATCGGCTCGCCGCTCATGGAGCCGGAGCGATCCAGCGCGAAGGCGATATCAAGAGGGGCCCGGCCGGAACCCTCGGGGCATCGGAGGCAGCCGTGATGTTGACAACGAGGGCGGTGTCGGCGCCTTCGCGGGAGACGATGTCGCGCTCCCAGATGGTGCGCAGGCTGAGGATGGATGCGGTGGGGGTGGTCATGGCTGGTGTCCTTTCAGGTGCGGTCATGATTCATTGAGGATGCGGCGGGTCCAGTCGATCGCGGCATCGAGTTGGGCGGAGCGGCGGTGGTGTGCCGACGCGGTAATGAGCAGTTCCGCCTCGTCCGAGATACGAATCCGCCGCCAGGCTTGCTCTTCCGGAGTTGGCGTCCCCGCGGCGATACCCCTTGCTCGGGGCGGTGCCGCCATCTCGTAGCTCTGGGGAGCGCTCTCCTGCATGGCCCGGGCGATATACCGGGATGCCGACGACTGATCGCCCGCCTCATCGCCCACGGCATTGGCGATCTCCTCCGGGGCCATCGCCTGGAGCTGCCGCCGTATCTCCTTGAGGGGAAGGTATCCCTCCTTCAGCCTGGTGATGAGGCGCAGCCGGTCGAGGTGCTCCTGGGTGTAGCTCGCATTGCGGCCGACGGTCACCGGAGGAGGCAGGAGCCCCTCGGCAATGTAGTAGCGAACGGTACGGACGGTGACGCCCGTCAGGGAGGTCAGCTCATCCAGCGAATACGAGGGTGCGTCGCCCGGGCTTGAAGGTGAACCGGAATGGCGACGGGACATGGAATCGGTCCTCCTTGCAGCGGTATCGGGATGCGGATGAGGCGCCTGGAATGATGTCGACAGGTTCAATATATCAGTATGACGTAATAGTGTCAATATAAAATGGCAGCCAGCTAGTTGGTCGAGAAATGGACGTCTGGCCTGGAAAATTCTGCTTTGCTTGATGTGGGGAAGCGACACTGACCATCCATGATATTCAGGGCCTTGGTGGAGGGGCTCTGGTACGGGCGAGGCGTCGGTTGTCTCAACAACCGGGTACGTCCGGACGTTGTCGGTAGCCAGGAAAGATGACCGGGCAGGACGTTAGGTGAGGGGTGACGCCCCCAGGCTCGATCACCCGGGCAACACGACCACGTGCGCGAGCACCTTGTTTCTCCTACCATACCGGCATGATTGCTCGGCTCGTTCATGTTCTTCAGTCCTATCGCTCCGTGGCCCGCAGCCCGTCGTACTTCCCCCTTTGGCTTTCCCAACTCGTGTCGAGCTTCGGCGATACGTTGCACTATATCGCTCTTGTAGTGCTGGTCTACGAGCTGACAGGACGCGGGGCCGCTGTGGCCGTGCTGGTCGCCGCGGAAGTGGTACCGGTGCTGCTGCTCGGACCCGTCGCCGGCGTGGTTATCGATCGATTCAATCGGAAATCGGTGCTGATCGGCGCAGATGTTGCCCGGGCGGTGCTTGCGCTCTCGCTGGTTTGGCCGCAGGGCGCGTGGCACGCCTATGTCGTGGCCGCCGGCATTGCCGCCGGGAACACGTTCTTCAATCCGACCGTGCAGGCCGTGATTCCAGAGCTGACGACCGAGGATCAGCGACTCGCTGCCAACTCGGTGTCGTGGTCAACGGGGCGGCTGGTGCAAATCATCGCCTCCGCGATCGCCGGTGGCTTGATCGCCCTCATCGGCACCGATGCGGCCTTCCTTCTCAACGCCGGGACGTTTGTGATCTCCGCGCTGCTCCTTGTGCGGCTAATCATCCCCGCACATGCTGGACAGCTGGGACAGGAC
>DASYVY010000551.1:0-1546 GCA_035936535.1 Thermomicrobiales bacterium
TCGGACGCAGCCCGTTCATATCCCTGGCGGACGACGCGCTTGGGATCCATGCGTGGCGTACCTCTTCCCGATGTAGCCCACCTCGCAATCGTACGGCGGAGGACCGCCCGGAGCTGTGGGAACACGCCGAGGCCTCCTTCCCGGTGGTGCGGCCGGACTACAACCTCCACGGCGACGTCCACGGCGGTGACTCCTAACTGAACGCGCCGGCGACTCCGCTCGCGCCCACGACCCCAGCAGTCGGTCAATCCCGAGCGAGGTGGGTCCGGGCCCGGGCCATGTTCCGCAGGGGGATCAGCTGGACCAGTCAACGGGGTCGCTCACTGGCGCCGACCGTCAGCCAGAGTGCGGCATCGGCTCTGTCATCGCATCACTGACCGCAGGGGAGGGCCGGCCGGTATGAGGAAAGCACGCTTCGCTGAAGTCCCCAAAACGGCCCCCGGCTGTCAGCGTCCGGTCACGCAATGTCCGAACCTAAGCTCAGCCGATCCGGTTGCTAGCAGGGAACCGGTCAGGTTCGCAGCCCCGTGAAATGCCGCAGGGGCCAAGACGCTGTGGAAGCGCAACCGAGCCCAGAGCAGCGGCAAGGCCAGCAGCCCCGGCCCGATGACTTCTATCCAGCTGAAGCGCCCCGCGTTCGCGCCCGCGACGTGCCACACTGCAAAGGTGATCATGTTGGCGGCGACGACCCAGCCTGCGCGGAGGCGTGTGTCGACCCACGCGGCGAGGACCACGCTGCGGTGAACGATCTCCTCGCCGACCGCGGTACCGACGAGAGTGCGCACTACCTCCAGGGCCGTCAGCTCTCGGCTGAGAAACGCGACTACGCCAGAAACCGCGGCAAGACAGGTCGCGGCCAAAACCAAAGCACTGGCGAGTCGAGCGGACGATTGCACAACGAGCGGGCGGAAACCGAGGTCTCGCCAAGACCAGCCCCGGCGGCGTAGGAGCGACATACCCGCTACGCCGATGACCGGTACAGCGATCAGGGTGATCCACTCCTCCTCACACCATCGCCGCCCGAGGAGAACGACGCCGTTGCCGAGACCGGCCACGATGGCAGAAGCACCGGCTGCGGTGGCGACCGGAATCTTGGCGTGGCCAAGCCGTTGGAGTCGGTGCAGCTCGGCGAGACAACGATCGATCTCGCGTCCCACACCGCCGAAGTTGCCTCGGCGGGCGCGACTCATCTGGTCCCACCGTCAAGAGCCCCCCAGACGGTTGTGGCCACGGCTGTTTGAGGCTCTCCACCCTCGCCATTGGATCCTGGCCGTGGCGCGAGACGGGGCTGATCAGCCATTGCCCGCCAGGTCCGGGGGATGTGCGTAGAGCGCCAAGACGAAGAGCAGCGCGAGCGCGGTGACCGCACCCATGGCCTTGAGCGCGAAAAACACTCGCGTCAGTCCCGCAATCCCCTTCACCGCCTCCGGCCCTGCCCCGTCAAGGAATCGACCGAGCGAGATGCGGAAGAGGACCGTCTCGATGAGATCGGCCACCGCGGTGCCGATGAGGGCAACGAAAAGCGCCCCCGGTGCCAGGGCAAAAC
>DASYVY010000552.1:0-4833 GCA_035936535.1 Thermomicrobiales bacterium
GCTATGCTGAGCTTGCGCCTATAGTGTACGTACACTTCGTGGCAAGGAGACGAGAATGAGCGGAGTACGGGTACTGGTCGGAACGCGCAAGGGCGCGTTCATCCTGACCTCGGACGGCAAGCGCGAGGCGTGGGACATCACCGGTCCCCATTTCGCCGGCTGGGAGATCTACCATCTCAAGGGCTCGCCCGTTGACCCGAACCGGATCTACGCGTCGCAGTCCAACGGCTGGTTCGGGCAGATCATCCAGCGGTCGGACGACGGCGGGCAGACCTGGGAATCCATGGGCAACCAGTTCACATACGATGGGGTCCCCGGCACGCACCAGTGGTACGACGGCACCCAGCATCCCTGGGAGTTCGCGCGGGTCTGGCACCTCGAGCCATCCCTGACTGACCCAGACACTATCTATGCCGGGGTAGAGGATGCGGCGCTGTTCCGCTCGGCAGACGGTGGCAGGACGTGGGCGGAGCTCTCCGGACTGCGCGGGCACTCCTCGGGGCACCTGTGGCAGCCGGGAGCGGGCGGGATGTGCCTGCACTCGATCATCCTCGACCCGGTCGATCCCGAGCGGATCTTCATCGCTATCTCGGCGGCGGGCACATTCCGGACCGACGACGGCGGCACGACATGGCGACCGGTTAACCAGGGCCTGCGTTCGGACGGTGTCCTGCCCGACCCGGACGCCGACGTCGGTCACTGCGTCCACAGCATCGCGATGCACCCATCGCGCCCCAACGTGCTGTTCATGCAGAAGCACTGGGACGTGATGCGCAGCGACGACGCCGGGGAGCACTGGCACGAGGTGAGCGGCAACCTGCCGAGCGACTTCGGCTTTCCGATCGAGGTCCACGCACACGAGCCGGAGACGATCTACGTCGTCCCGATCACGAGCGACTCCGAGCACTTTCCGCCGGAGGGCAAGCTTCGCGTCTACCGGAGCAGGACGGGCGGCAACGAATGGGAGGCGCTGACGACCGGCCTCCCGCAGCGGGATTGCTACGTGAACGTGCTGCGCGACGCGATGGCGGTCGATTCGCTGGATTCGTGCGGCGTGTACTTCGGGACCACGGGCGGCCAGGTCTACGCCTCGGCCGACGCCGGGGATTCGTGGATGCCGATCGTCCGGGATTTGCCGGCCGTGGTGTCGGTGGAGGTGCAGACACTGCCATGATGATCCGCGTGATCCTTCCCCCACACCTGCGGACGATCGCCCGTGTCGGCACCGAGATCGAACTGGAGGTGGACGGTGCGCCCACGCAGCGCGCGGTGCTCGATGCCCTGGAAACCGTCTACCCGGTGCTGCGCGGGACGATCCGGGATCACGTCACCCACCGGCGGCGACCGCTGGTGCGGTTTTTCGCCTGCGAGCAGGATCTGTCCCACGAGCCGCCGGACGAACCGCTGCCAAGTGCAGTCACATCCGGCGCGGAACCGTTCCTGGTGATCGGCGCGATGTCCGGCGGGTAACGCCGTTGGCGGTAGGCGCCCAGCCATTCGACGGATTCCATACTAAAGATACCTGTCGACGTTATGACGTTATCCGGTAGTGGTTGCCCTGTGCCGACAGTACGTGCCTGATGCCATGACGCCACTCGCCGGGCATCACTATCGCATGCCCCATGCAACCCGCCGGAATCCGGCGAGCACGATCATTCCGGTGGTTGGGGCGGGATGGGAAAGCGGAACATCTGCAACGACCATCCCGGCCGTGAAGTGGCTTCCTCATGGGTCCACTCCGCGCCCATCGCCCGGTAGAACGGTGCCGCGTTGGGATCGCTGGCGAGGGTCAGGGTCCCGGCGCCGAGCTCACGCGCCGTCGCGATCGCGTGCAGCCAGAGGCGCTTGCCACAGCCGGTGCCGATCCGGTCGGCATCCACGAAGAGCTTGTCGAGCGACATCTCCGGCGGCTCACCCACCAACCCGTAATACCCGATGATGCGCCCCGCCTCCTCCAGCACGAAGACCGGCGAGCCAGCGATCCATTCCGAGGTGACGGTGATCGCCTCCGGCTCCCAATCGAGGAACTCGGGTTCGTACCCCCAGGAGAGTACCGAGCGCCCGGTGAGCGCGTTGAGGAGGTCACTCTCGCCGGGCACCGCCCGCCTAATTACTCCCACCGCTTCAATGGTCATGGTGCATCGCTCCCGCCGTGAATCATGCGCCGACCGCAGAGCCCTGCCAAGTAAGGGGGGTCGTGACATCGCCTGGTTGAAATCAATGGCGCAATGATCGTGCACGCCGAACACTTCAGGCATGGCATGATTCGCCGGTGAACGGCGGCTGCCCGATGGCGGCATCAGGCAAGCGGAGCGCATGATCCTTCACCGTCTCGGGACCGTTGCCCGATCCTACAACGACGTGGTCCGCAGCCCGTCGTACTTTCCGTTGTGGCTGTCCCAGCTCGTCTCCAGCTTCGGCGATACCCTCCATTACATCGCCTTGGTCGTGCTGGTCTTCAACCTCACCGGGCGTGGGGCGGCAGTCGCGATCCTGGTCGCCGCCGAGGTCATCCCGGTGTTGCTGCTGGGGCCGGTGGCCGGGGTCGTCATCGACCGCTTCAGCCGCAAGGCGGTGCTGATTGGCGCCGACCTTGCCCGCGCCGCACTTGCCCTCTCACTGGTCTGGCCACAAGGGACATGGCACGCCTACGTCGTCGCGGCGGGGATCGCCGCCGGAAACACGTTCTTCAACCCGACGGTCCAGGCCGTGATTCCCATCCTGACAACGGAAGATCAGCGGCTCGCCGCGAACTCGGTGGCGTGGTCGACGGGCCGACTCGTGCAAATCCTGGCCTCGGCCGTCGCGGGCGGCCTGATCGCCCTTATCGGCACGGACGCCGCCTTCGTCCTCAACGCCGCGACCTTCGTCGTTTCGGCTCTGCTGATCGTGCGGCTGGTGATCCCCGCGCATGCGGGCCAGCTTGGTGACGCTAGCAGGCGCGGATTCGACAGCTACCTGACGGACGCACGGGCTGGACTGGCGTACGCAGGCCGGAATCGCCTGGTCTCGCGTCTCCTGCTCGTCCAGGGGCTGGCGTCGCTGGCGGTGGGTGGGACAGGCGCCATGCTGGTGGTGTTGTCGGAGCAGCACCTGGGGTTGAAGCCAGCCGGCTTCGCCTGGCTGATCGGGGCAATCGGCGTCGGGGCACTCGTTGGGCCACTGATTCCCAACCTGTTTGCTCGTGACTACCGGGACGCCCGCTGGCTGTTCGTCCCATATATCATTCGTGGCATCGGCGACGTGCTGATCGCGATCTTCACCCCGTTGCCCGTGGCGCTGATCATCCTGTTCGTCTACGGCCTGAATACATCGACCGGCAATGTCGTCTTCAGTTCCACCATCCAGGGCGCCGTGCCGGAACATGTGCGGGGCAGGGTGTTCACCCTGCTCGACGTTACCTGGAACGCCATGCGCCTGCTGTCGCTTGCGGCGGGAGCCGTGATGGTCGACCTGATCGGGATCCAGCCACTGTTCTGGACGGGTGGCGCGCTGCTCGCCCTTGCTGGAGTCCTTGGACTGGCGATGCTCGGCGGTCACGACTTCCGGCATGATCCGGCGGCGCAATCATGAAGGTGGCTACCTGGACTGCCGATGCTCCCGTCTTTCTCGAAGGACCTCGTGATGAACGCGATCGTAACCGATTCGGTGATCACCTGCCCCGCCTGTGGCTGGGCACAGCCGGAAACCATGCCGGAGGATGCCTGCCAGGTCGTGTACCACTGCGTCCGGTGTGACGCGCTTCTGCGGCCGCTCGCCGGTGATTGCTGCGTCTACTGCTCGTACGGGTCTACCCCCTGTCCACCGATTCAGCGGGAGCGGATGCCCGGCACCTGACGTCCAGAGAGCGGAGCGGGAACAACCCAGGAGGCGGCACGATGCAACGACGGGCGGAACACACCACGGCCCCGATCGACTGGCTGCGCACCTGGCGGCACGTCCAGGGTGTCG
This sequence comes from Thermomicrobiales bacterium, assembly GCA_035936535.1. GTDB lineage: Bacteria > Chloroflexota > Chloroflexia > Thermomicrobiales > UBA6265 > CADCWJ01. Next base: position 3,952 of record DASYVY010000552.1, read on the forward strand.
TGGTCTTCATCGCGATCATCGGCGCACTGATCGTCCTGATCGACTGGCTTGGCCGTCCGCCCCAGACGCAGGCCGCGGCGGAGGACCACCTGGAACGCCCGGTGATGGCCTTCCAGCTTTGGGACGGCACCTCCTACGTCGTGTTCGGGTTCGGGGACTCCGGCCACGTCTATTTCGGCCGGCTGCGGGTCGACTGGATGTCGATCGAGTGGCCGCCAACCCCTCGCTGGCAGTGGACCGGCTCGTGGTCGTACATCGAGGCGACGACCGACCCGGCCAGCGCCGGTCTCACGACCTCCGCCGCGGGCAACGTCGTCTTCGGGCAGGTCAACGCTCCCGGGATCGTGACCATGGAGCTGGAGATCGACGGCGCCTGGCGGAGCTACCCCATCTCGGCACCGGGCTATGCCCTGCGCCTGTCCGGGTTCGACGAGACGCCAACCGGATATCGCTGGCTGGATGCGGGCGGCCGGGTGGTCTGGTCCGCGGATGCGCCCCTCCCGCTCGACCCCTGAAACTCCACCCGATCGAGGTCGGCAAGCTTCGCCTATTGACTCGGGACCGCTTTTATGGTATAAAAATCATAGGGCTAGCTCAAAAAATCTGTTTGTGAGTCCAAACCGATGTCACCATTCGGGTGGCACGACTGGAGAAAGGTTTTTCTATGGGCATGACCATCAAGCAGCGGATCGCATCGGGAGCTCTCGCTCTGGCACTTCTCGGCGGCACTGGCGCAGGCGTCGCTGCGCAGAACCAGGGCAATACGGGAAACCAGGGTGGTGCTGTCGGGTTGCTTGCGTTGTTGGCGCAGATCCAAGCGGACGACGTAGTGAACGTTGAGGTGGTTGACTCGTTCAACAATCTCCGGGCGCTCAACAATAT
>DASYVY010000553.1:0-3575 GCA_035936535.1 Thermomicrobiales bacterium
CCAAGGAGTCGATCGCCGCGGTGCTCGGGCAGAGCCGAAAGACGTACCGTAGCCCTGGTTCCTACAATAACGAGATTGGCCTGCCCCTGTCCGTGCTCGAAGCGGACGACGACGTGCGAGCGATCGTGCTCGAGATGGGCGGCGCTTACGCGCACGGTGAGATCACGATGCTCGCCGGGATCGCCAGGCCCCAGGTCGGGGTCGTGACGAACGTTCATCCGGTACATCTCGAACGCATGGGGTCGATCGAGGCGATCGCCCAGACGAAATCGGAGCTGCCGGCGGCGCTGCCCGACATTGGCATCGCGATTCTCAATGGAGACGATCCGCGGGTGCGGGCGATGGCCGACGTCACGACTGCGCGCGTGCTGTTCTACGGGATGGGACCGCACAATCACGTCCGGGCGGAATCCGTCACGACCGCCGGGTTGCGCGGCAGTACCTTCTGGTTGACGACCGATGGCGACCGCAACTTCGTCAAGGTTCCGTTCGTTGGAGCACCGGGGGTGCAGGTTGCGCTAATCGCGCTCGCGGTTGGGCATGCGCTCGGCCTCCATATTTCGGAGATGCTGACCGCCTTGCAGGACCCCGGAATCCAGGTGCGGTTCATGTTCGTGCCTGGCCCCAAGGGGTCCGAGCTCATCGACGATACCTACAACGCCAGCACACCGTCCGTCCTTTCGGCACTGAGCTTGCTTGGCGAGGTCCCGGCCAGGCGCCGGATCGCGGTCCTCGGCGATATGCGAGAGTTGGGGGAGCGCTCGGATGAGGAGCACCGTATCGTCGGACGACGGGCAGCCGATGTGGTCGATGTGCTCGTGACCTATGGACAATCGGCCCGGATCGTCGCGGATGAAGCCCTGGCGGTGCGATCCGACGAGCGCCGTTTCCAGGTTCAGGCATTCGGTGAAGAGGAAAAGGGCCAGTTGGTCCGGATGCTCCGGGGAGAGCTTCGCGAGGGAGACATCGTGCTGGTCAAGGGGTCCCGGGGTCTCGAAATGGAGACTATCGTGCAGCAGTTGAGATCGGACGGGGACGCTCGTGGCGAGACCGCCACCGAGCCGGTGGATCGGCAGGCGTGACCGAGGCCATTGCGATCGGGATGGTGCTCCTGAAGGCCCAGGTCATGCCGTCTGACCCGGCGGAAAACATGGCGGTGTCGCTCGCCATCTCGGCGCTGGCGTTCATGACGACGATCATCATCGGACGGCCCATCATCACCTACCTGCGCTTGAAGAAGGTCGGCAAGAAGGTCCGGCTCGAGCTTGAGAAACACCAGGGAAAAGCGGGGACGCCCACGATGGGCGGGATCATGATCTGCTTTTCTGTCGTCGTGATCACGCTTGTGTTCAACACGGCCGGAAGGCTGTCGATGTTGCTGCCGGTTACGGTCCTGATTGCGGCGGGGGCCCTGGGAGCCATTGACGACCGCATGAACCTGGTCGGTGGCAAGCAGAGCGGAATGACCGCCCGGTTCAAGTTCGCCTGGCTGAGCGTCTTTGGCTGGCTGGCGGCGCTCGCGTTGCACCTTCCCGAGCCGTTTGGCCTGGCGCTCCATCATATGTACATCCCGTTTTTTGGGAGGTTCGACATCGGATGGGTCTACGTGCCGATCGCCGCCTTCTCGATCATCGGGATGGCGAATGCCGTCAACCTGACCGATGGCTTGGATACCTTGGCCGCCGGCACCGCGGCGATCGCGTTTTGCGCCTATGGAATCATTGCCTACCGGCAGGGACAGGTCGGGGTGGTGGCGTTTTGTTTCACGATGGTCGGGTCGCTGGCCGGGTTCCTCTGGTTCAACGCCCACCCCGCACAGGTCATCATGGGGGACACCGGTGCCCTCGCGATCGGTGCCGCGCTCGCCACGGCCGCGTTCATGACAGGCCAGTGGCTCCTGCTCCCGGTAGTTGGCGCGGTGTTTGTCGCCGAGACGGTGTCCGTGATGATCCAGGTGTCCTACTTCAAGATGACCAAGGGCAAGCGGATCTTCAAGATGACGCCGTTGCATCACCATTTCGAACTGCTTGGATGGTCTGAGACACAAGTCACGATGCGTTTCTGGATCGCGGGGATGATGGCTGGCCTGCTGGGAGTGGCGCTTGCACTGCTGTAGACACCAAGAGGGCACCGCATGGTGACCCAGCTCGCTCGCCCGGCTGATCTCGCCGGCAAGCGCGTGACCGTCATGGGACTGGGCGTACTCGGCGGCGGGGCGGGCGTCGCCGCCTACCTCGCCCGGCATGGCGCCCTCGTGACGGTGACGGACATGCGCGATGAACAATCGCTGGCCGCTTCCGTAGAAGAATTGCGGAAGCTCCCAATCACGTTCCACTTGGGGGGGCATGATCTCGACGATTTCCGCGCCGAATGTGCGGACATCGTCGTGCGCAATCCGGGCGTGCCGACGACCTCGCCTTTTCTCCAGGCGGCCTTTGACGATGGCGTCAGCGTCGAGATGGAAATGTCCCTGTTCTTCCGGTTCTGCCCGGCTCCCATCCTCGGCATTACCGGAACCAAGGGGAAGACGACGGTCTCGGCGCTGGTTGGGGAGATTCTCCGGACGTGGAAGTCCGACACGCTGCTGGCGGGCAACATGGGTGTCTCTGCGTTGCTTGAGCTCGATCGCCTGGACCGGTCAACTCCGGTCGCTCTCGAGCTCTCGAGCTTCCAGATCGAGGCGCTGAATGACCACCGGCTCTCGCCTCACGTGGCGGTCCTGACAAATGTCTCGGAGGATCATCTGGATCGGTACCGGGATTTCGACCATTATGCGGGGACAAAGCTCGATCTGGCCTGCGCCATGGGTCCCGATGATGTCGTCGTCTACAACGTCGAGGATCCCATCGTGAAAAGGGTCGAGCAGCGGACACGGGCCCGCCTGTTCCCGTTTGGCTTGCATAACACCGGTGGCGATGGCGCCTGGCGCGCAGGCGACAGGGTCCTGATCCGGGATCGCGCCACGGAGCTGACGTTCACCAGATCGCCGGTGCTGGCGCTCAGCGGGGATCATGGGGCCATGAATACGCTTGCCGCAATAGGAGCCGCGCACGCCTATGGAGCTCCTGACTGGGCAATCAAGCAGGGGCTTGCATCATTCACGGGCGTGCCGAACAGGCTCGAGGAGCTCAGAACCGTCAATGGCATCCGGTTCGTCAACGACACCTCCGCGACGGCGCCCGCAGCGGCGATCGCGGGAATCCGGGTCCTCGCGCCCCAGGCCCGGACTCTGCACCTGATCGCCGGTGGAGCCGACAAGCGGACGGATCTCGCGCCACTTGCCGATGCGATCCTCGCCTCCCAAGCGCGTGTGTATCTCCTCGAAGGCTCCGCAACGCCCCGACTCGCGGCCATGCTCAGCGAACGGGGTGCCACGGTGGCCGGGACGTTTGGATCGATGGCCGAGGCGGTAGCCCATGCAACGGTAGCCGCGACGACTGGCGATATCGTGGCGTTGAGCCCAGGCTGTGCCAGTTTCGGGATGTTCCGGAACGAGTTCGATCGCGGTGAGCAGTTTCGGCACGCGGTGCGCCAGATGGGACGGGGAGATCGGGAATCGAGGGATGACTGAACAC
>DASYVY010000554.1:0-7157 GCA_035936535.1 Thermomicrobiales bacterium
CGGTGCCGACCGCCGCCGATGAGCCCTACGTGATCCTCTACACCTCCGGCACCACTGGCCGGCCCAAGGGGGCGGTCCACATCCACGCGGGTTTCCCGATCAAGGCGACCCACGACCTCGCCTACTGCTTCGATGTCCGGGACGATGACACCGTCTTCTGGCTGACGGACCTTGGCTGGATGATGGGCCCCTGGCTGATCGCGGGCGGCCTCACGTTGGGCGCCACGATCGTCCTGATGGAGGGAACCCCGGATCACCCCGGCCCGGACCGGCTGTGGAGGATGATCGAACGCCATCGGATAACGACGTTCGGGCTGGCGCCGACCGCGATCCGGGCGTTGATGCCGCACGGGCAGGCGATTGTCGAGGCGACCGACCGTTCCTCCCTGCGAGCGCTCGGGTCCACAGGCGAGACATGGAACCCGGACCCTTGGCGATGGTTTTTCGAGGTGGTGGGTGACGGGCGTTGCCCGATCATCAACTACTCGGGCGGTACGGAAACGTCCGGAGGGATCGTTTCGGGTTTCACGATGCTGCCGATCAAGCCCTGCTCCTTCGCCGGTCCGGTCCCGGGCATGGTCGCCGATGTTGTCGATGAATCCGGGAAGCCGCTTCGCAACGGGGTCGGCGAGCTCGTCCTGCGCGAGCCGTGGGTGGGCATGACCAACGGCATGTGGAAGGATCCGGCCCGCTACGAGCGCGCGTACTGGTCGCGTTTCCCGGACACCTGGGTGCATGGCGACTTCGCCGAGATCGACGAAGACGGCTTCTGGTACATCCGGGGCCGGTCCGACGACACGTTGAATGTAGCGGGGAAGCGGATCGGACCCGCGGAGCTCGAGAGCGCGGCGGTTGCCCATCCCCTCGTGCGGGAGGCTGCTGCGATCGGCGTCCCTCACCCGACGAAGGGCGACGCGGCGATCGTGTTCGTCATCCCGGTGGGCGACGCCGCTGACGTTGATGGCGTGGAGGAGGATATCCGCCGCTCGATTGGCGAGCGACTTGGCGCGGCGTTGCGTCCTGAGCGGGTCGTGATCGTCGAGGATTTCCCCAGGACACGGAACGCCAAGATCATGCGGCGGGTTATCCGGGCCGCCTGGCTTGGGTTGGCGCAAGGGGAGGTCTCGGCGTTGGAGAATCCGGCGGCCGAGGCGGCGATCCGTGCGCTGGGGCGCGACAGGGCGGCGGTGGGCGACAACCAGGGCCGGGCAGTATCGGCATCGATGGACTGACCCAGCGGCGGCAACGTTGCGAAACCGGAGAACGCGGTGTCATGCTTGGTGCATGGTACCTGCAAGCGACACCGAGCGCCTTTCCCCTCAGCAGACTGAAAACAATCCACGTTCCGCCATGGTTCCGCCGGATCCCTATGCCGGTGTTCCCAGCCCGCTGCCGGATCCTCGCGGCGGGAAGCGGCCGCGGCGGCGGTGGCGATGGATCCGGTCCATCCTGCTGACGATCGTGCTGCTGATTCCTGCGCTGCTGCTGCTCATCGCGGGAGCCGTGATCTGGCAGGCGAGGACGGATGAAGCGCGCCCGGCGGACGCGATCGTCGTGCTAGGTGCCGCCCAGTACAACGGGCGGCCAAGCAACGTGCTTTCCTCGCGGCTCGATCAGGCGTATGACCTGTACGCGCGCGGCCTTGCGCCGAGGATCATCGTTACCGGCGGCAGGGCCGAAGGCGATACCTATACCGAAGCCGAAAGCGGGGCCCTGTATCTTCAGGAGCGGGGGGTCCCCGAGTCGGCGATCCTGATGGAGTCCGAGGGCACGGACACCTGGGAGAGCATGCAAGGCGTCGACGCGCTGCTGCAGGGGGCCGATGTCCACACCCTGCTTGTCGTAAGCGACGGCTTCCACCTGCTTCGGGCCGAGTTGATGGCCCGGGCGCTGGGTTTCCAGGCATACAGCTCGCCGGCCACCGACAGTCCAATCGGGCCCTGGTCGGGCCTGGAGATCGCCCATGTGATTCGCGAGACCGGAGGGATTCTGGTGCTGATGCCGACGCTGCTGGAGGGGATCGGGTAGGTAAGGCCCGTGGCGGACCCCAGTATCGACGGATCGCCAGCCGATATCGATGCGGGGTTCGAGGGCGAGAAGCGGCATCGCTTGTGCTTACGTATGCCGCAGTGGAAATGTACAGGGCCGAAGGGTATCTTCAGGCCGTCATCCAGTTTCAGAGGTGCCGAAGGGGAGATTCGAACTCCCACGGGTTTCCCCGGCGGATTTTGAGTCCGCTGCGTCTGCCATTTCGCCACTCCGGCGAGTGCCGAGCCAGTGTACCGCACCAGCCAAATCCGATGCATCTCACCCCGGGAGTGGTGCCGGAACGGTGGCAATTGTGGCCCGACGCATCGCTCGTATCGGAATCACCGCCCCGGCTTGAGCGCGACCGTTCCGGGGAGAACCAGGGTGCAACCTATCGCGCTGATCGCGGCTGATTCATGTTCGTCCATAGAGGGTAGTCGCACCGGTGTACGTCATAGAACCAATGATCGAGGAACATGTGGAGGAGGTCGCGAGCGTGGAGCGGCGATGCTTCACGAATCCGTGGCCGCTCTCCGCGTACCGGCGCGAGCTCAAGAACCCGGGGCAGAACTTCTACATCGTGCTCCGGGACGATCCGACCGCGGTCGACACCGCCGAGGTTCCTGACCGTGAGGAAGACCTCACGGGCGTCCGGCCCGGTTCCCGCCGGCCACGCCGCTCGATCTTCTGGCAACTGGGGCGCCGCGCCACCCGGGAAACGCCGCCGCCGATCATCGGTTTCGCCGGGATGTGGAACCTGTACGACGAGGCGCACGTGACGACGATCGGCGTGATCCCGGAGTACCGGGGGCGGGGGTTGGGAGAGCTCTTGTTCCTCGCCCTGCTCGATGAGGCGATCCGGCGCCAGGTGACCTGGGTGACACTCGAAGTCCGCGTTTCGAACAGCAGTGCCCAGGCCCTGTACAGCAAGTATGGATTCACGATCCAGGGCAGGCGGCCCCGGTATTACAGCGACAACAACGAAGATGCGTACATCATGTGGTCGGAATCGCTGAAGAAGCCCGAATATCTCGCGGAGATCGAATCCCGCCGGCGCAGACTCGCCCACAAGATGAGCTTTGAGCCGTTCGAGCAGGACGAGGTGCGGTCCTCATGAGCCTCGTAGAGGCGTGCGCCCGATGAACGTCCTTGGCATCGAGACATCATGTGACGAGACAGCGGCGGCCGTGGTCGTCGATGGGACGTGGGTGCGGTCGAACGTCATCTCCTCGCAGGTCGCGCTGCATCAGGCTCACGGCGGCGTGGTGCCGGAACTGGCGGCCAGGGGGCAGGTCCAGGCGATCATTCCGGTGATTCGCGCGGCGGTCGAAGCCGCAGGGATTGCCAACGAGGACATCGATGCGATCGCCTTCACCCAGGGGCCGGGGCTGGCAGGATCGCTGCTGGTTGGCGTCAACGCCGCCAAGGCCCTCGCGATGTCACTCCGGCGACCGCTGATCGCGGTCAACCACCTCGAAGCCCACGTCCATGCCAACTGGCTGGCGCCACCGGGCGGGGACGATACCGGGATCGACCCTCCGGCATTGCCGGCAGTCTGCCTGCTCGTCTCCGGCGGCCACACCGAGTTGCTGCACATCGACGAGCCGGGGCGCTACGAGGTGCTCGGGCGGACGATCGATGATGCCGCCGGGGAAGCATTCGACAAGGGGGCCCGCCTGCTTGGACTGGAGTATCCCGGCGGTCCGGCCATCCAGCGGGCGGCCGCCGGTGGCGACCGTGCGCGGTTCCAGTTTCCCCGTGCCGCGCTTGGCCAGAGCCTCGATTTCAGCTTTTCCGGCTTGAAAACGTCGCTGCTGAGGACGGTCGAGCCATACCGGATGCCGGATGATGGAGAACGGTTCCCCTCGACGGCATTGTTTCCGGAGCATCGACCGCCACGATACCGGGATGACCTTCCGCTGGCCGATCTCGCCGCCTCCTACCAGGACGCGATCGTCGACGTCCTCTCGACCAAAACGGTCCAGGCGGCTCACCAGATCCGCGCCCGGTCGATCCTGATTGCCGGCGGCGTTGCCGCCAACCGGGAGTTGCGGGACGCGCTGCGGCGATGCGTCACGGAGGCGTGGAGGGGAGGCGACGGACCGGCGGTTCGATGGCCGGATCTCGGATACTGCACGGATAATGCGGCGATGGTGGCCGGTCTCGGATTCGATCTCCTCCAGCGCGGCATTCGCTCGGGTCTCGATGCCGATGCCCTGCCCCGCTTCCCGATCGGCACACGGGTGCCGCCGGCATGATCGACGGCAGAACCGGGGACCCACGCCAGGACGGGGCTGCATGAGCGCAACGGAACCAGAGAATCCGCAGAATCCGCCCATGGTGCCGCCGGGTGCGCGCCAGCTCGCGATCGATCTCGCCCGGGAAGCGGGGGCGCTGCTGCGGGACCGCCTCGACACACCGCATGAGGTGCAGCGCAAGGGAACGATTGACCTCGTGACCGATGCCGATCGCGCGTCGGAGGCGCTGATCACCGCCGGAATCCGGGACGCGTTCCCCGAGCACCGCCTGGTAGGAGAGGAGGGCGCGCGGGGTGCCGTCGATACCGGGCAAGCGCCGAGCCCCTATGGCTGGATCATCGATCCGCTGGACGGGACGACGAACTTCGCGCACCGGTACCCGCATTTCGCCGTCTCGATCGCGCTCGAGCAGCTGGGCCGGCCGATCCTGGGTGTCGTCCATGACCCCATGCGTGATGAGATGTTCGTCGGCGAAGTGGGACAGCCTTCGCTCCTCAATGATCGACCGATCCATGTGTCCGAGACCGATGTGCTGCTTGCCTCGTTGCTGGCGACCGGTTTTCCATACGACCTGTCGAAGCGGCGCGAGAGCAATGCGCTCTGGCAGGCCTTCAATGGCTCGGCGCAGGGCGTGCGGCGGGATGGGGCGGCCGCGCTCAACCTGTGTTATCTGGCGGCTGGCCGGCTCGATGCCTACTGGGAACGCCCCGTTCAACCCTGGGACATGGCGGCGGGCGTGGTGATCGTGCGCGGCGCGGGCGGCACGATCACGTCGCTGGAGCACGACGACCACGACGTGTATGGCAACGAGGTGGTCGCGACCAACGGGCATCTCCAGGGAGAGGTTCGCGGCCTGATCCAAGCGACGCTCGAAGACCTGCTCAGCAGCGCCGATGATCGGCGCTGAACGATGCGGTGGTCGGAAGTACCCCTTCTGCTAGACTCATGTCGAAACATGTCCTGCGCGTAATTTTCTGTCGAACCAGTATCCGCGGGCAGCCGGTTTAGTCGCCGGCACGGTGTGCGGAGCACATCACTACGGTTCAGGGACTCCGGGACCCAGCTGTCGGGGCGTGGGTCCGTCCGATCATCGAGCGTGTCGTGTCGGCCATGTGCAGGAGGTTCACGCTGATGAAGTTATTATCGCGGTGGTTCAGGACGAGGATACCGATGCCCTGACCGAAGCACTGATCAAGGCGGATTACCGGTTTACGAAGATCAGCACGACCGGATCCTTTCTCCGGACGGGCAATACGAGCCTCATGATCGGCGTCGAGGATGCGGCGATGCAGGGCGTCATGATGATCCTGAAGCGCACTTGTCGAAGGCGGACGCAGATTGCCGTTCCGTATTCCCCGGCCCTCGAGCCGGGATTGCTGTATATGCCCGAGAACTTCGAGGTGGAGGTCGGCGGCGCCGTGGTCTTTGTCGCCAATGTCTCCCGCTTCGAGCGCATCTAGGCGAATCACGACCGTCCGCAATCACTTGACGTGCCGCAGCCTTCCCGTCAACCGATACAGCCACAAGCCATGACAGCACAGAGGAGCCTGATAGTGAGTTCTGGAACCAGCGCCAAGGCGTCGCACTGGGTCGACGCGGTCTCTCGCGACGCGATCGTCGAAGTCTCCCGCCAACTCGTGTCGATCCCGAGCGTGAGCGGTGACGAGGCGGAGGTGATGGCCTTTGTGCAGCGCTGGCTGGACGAGCGGAACATCGGCTACGTCGTGACCGCGAACGATGAAGCGCGACCCAACGTGATCGCGACCGTTGGCGATCCATCGACCGGGCCGGTGATCGCGATGAACGGGCATCTCGACACCGTGCCGGTGTCCGACATCTCGAGCTGGCGAACCGATCCGTTCGAGGGGGTGGTCGGCGAGGATGGCACGCGGCTCTATGGCCGTGGCGCGTCGGACATGAAAAGCTCGGTCGGGGTGATGATGACCATGCTCGAGCTGTTCCGCGACGCCGAGCTGGAGGGGGCGCTCCAGGCACATATCGTCTCCGACGAGGAGATCGGCGCCCGCTTCGGCACGCTCCATGTGCTGGATGAGATCGAGGCCGGCCGGCTGCCGCGTCCTGATTACGTCTTCATCGGGGAGGGGAGCGAGTTCAAGGTCCGCAACGCGGAGCGGGGCGGGCTCGCCGTCAACGTCACGTTCCTTGGCCGCGCGTCGCATACGGCGGCGGCCCGAGTGACCGGGATCAACGCAATCGCCAAGGCGGCCAAGGGCATCCTTGCCCTTGAAGAGCACCTGGAGCAGTTCCATCCGTCGGTCGGGCACCCGGTGATCAGTGTCAACATGATCAGCGGTGGTGTTGCACACAACGTCGTGCCGGGTGAATGCACGATCTCCATCGACCGCCGCCTGATCCCAGGCGAGACAAAGGAGAGCGTGGTCGCCGACATCCGGGCGAAGCTGGACGCGATCGCCGCCGAGGACGAGGATTTCCGGTACGAGCTGGACGTTGACCCGGACGGCAGCTACATTGCCGCCAACATCACGCCCGAGGATTCCCCTCTCGTGCAGGCATTCCAGGAGAGCGTGCGGAGGGTCCAGGGCAAGGAGCCCGAGTTCTTCGTGCAGTGGGCGGGGATGACGGATGGCCGGTTCTACCGTCAGCACGACATCGACACGGTCGGGATGGGTCCACGCGGCGAAGGGGCGCATGGCGCCAACGAGTCGATCGCGATCGATGATCTCGTGATGGAAGGCAAGATCTACGCGGAGACGATCGCCCGTCTGCTCAACGCCCGCTAGGGCAACTGCCAACCAGTCCGCGAGCAGGGTATGCCGCCCTGGCCGCCTTTCTGAATACGGGCGGCGTCATCTCCGTGGACAAACGCTATATGCAATCCGGTTGGCTGCT
>DASYVY010000555.1:0-5807 GCA_035936535.1 Thermomicrobiales bacterium
TTCGGACGCCCTCGTTGCTCGATGCCCATGCCGCCGATCGCGCCGCGGCCGTTGCGGAGGTGGTGCGCCGGGCCCGGCTGGCGGCCGAGATCGGCGCCCGCAACCTGATCCTGGTGCCTGTCTTCGGGCCGCCGCGCCTTCACGGGTTCGGAACAGGTGCTGACCTCCTGGAACTCGAGACGGCATTGTTGCTTGTGGCGCTCAAGGAAGTTGCCGTTGAACTCTGGGATGTGCCGATCAAGGTGGTGATCGAACCGCTCAATGCCGGGGAGACGCACTTCCTGACCGATCCGATCGCCGCCGCAGACCTGTGTGACCGTCTGGCGGAGGACGGGGTCGCGACGATGGTCGACACCTACCACTGCCATCAGGAAGGTCTGGATATTCCCGGCCAGATCGACGGCGTTGGCCGTCATCTCGCCCTGATGCACTTCTCCGATTCGGACCGTGGCCTTCCCGGGGAGGGAGCGGTGGATTTCGGTGCCGTCATCCCGGCGCTGCGCCGATCCGGCTACGACGGCTGGATCGGCTGGGAATGCCGCCGGATCGAGACGCCGGAAGATGAGGCGGCGCTCGCCCGCTCGGTTGCGTTGATCCGGAAGCTGGCAGAGGACCAACCACACGCACCGCTTGCGCAATCGACGGGCGGAGTGCCCGCACCAGGAGCGATGAGCTGATGACCGTTGATGTCGCGATCGTCGGCGCCGGACGCATGGGGCGCAATCATCTCAAGGGATTGCAGGCGATCGCCGATGCCAGGGTTGTTGGCATCACCGATGTGCGGCACGACGCGGCACGGGACCTGGCGGATCAGGTCGGCGCCGAGGCATTCACCGATTATCAGCAGATGCTGATGACGCTGAAGCCGGACGCGGCCTACTTCTGCACCCCGGCCAGCGATCATCGCGAGCAGGTGACCTTCGCCGCCGAGGCGGGAGTCAACGTCTTTGTCGAGAAGCCGCTTGCCGCGAATGTGCAGGACGCCTTCGCGATCGCCGATGCCGTCGAAAGGGCGGGCATTCTTTGCACGACGGGATACCAGTGGCGCTACAGCCCCGCCACCGATGCCGCGAAGGACGCGCTCGGCGACCTGCCGGTCACGCTGTTCGGCGGCTGGTGGTACTGGACGATCCCGATCGTCCCGTGGATCGCCGATCGTCGCTTCGGCGGCGGGCAGGTCTTCGATCAGTGCACCCACCTGATCGACATGATGCGGTACCTCGCCGGTGACGTGACGAGCGTCTACGCCGCCTACTCCAAGAACGCTCGTTCCGAGGAGGAGCTGCCGAACTGGGATTCGTACAGTCTCACGCTCGCCTTCGCGAGCGGGGCGGTCGGGTCGGTGCACAGCACGTACGCCACCTTTCCCGGTGTCGGGGAGAGCAATGGTCTCGATGTGGTCGCGCGAGAGCTGCTCGTACGGATCCGGCTCGGGCATGTGACGGTCTTTCGCCGGGACCAGGAGCCGGCCGAAACCCGGTCACCGGAAGGGTGGACGATCGATCGGCCGTTCATCGCCGCCGTTCGCGCCAACGATCCGTCGCTGATCCGGTCGACCGCCCGGGAGGCCGCGAAGAGCATCGCCGTCTCGCTGGCGTCCAATCATTCGGCGACCACCGGAAAGGTCATCGACCTGGAGGAGTTCGAGCGGGATCCGCCACCGGTGGGCGAGATCATGCCGAATGCACAGCCGGTGTTCTAGTAACAGGGGACCGTGCCGGATCACTGAGCGCGATCGGGTGCCACGTCGCTCCGGACCTGGAAGGGAGTACGCAGGAATGACCGAAGTTTCGCCAGCCGTCGCCCAGCGGAATCGCACGTTCGACCCGTCCGCGATGAGTTCATTGGCGGTCGCCGCCGTGGAGGGGTTCCAGCCGTTCGATCCGGAGGCCGGCACCCCCGTGATCCAGCCAGAGGGCGAGGGCAGCGGCTGGTGGGTCGGCGCGCCGAGCGTCTGGTGGGACGGCGCCAGGTATCACCTCGCGTTCCGGACGCGACGCCCGCAGCCGGAACGCGGCGGGCTCTTCCAGATCGCGCGGAGCTCGGACGGGGAGCGTTTCGAGATCGTGACCTCGATCCGCAAGGAGGATCTCGGGACGTCGTCGATCGAGCGTGGGGCGTTGCTCCAGACCGGGGATGGCACCTGGCGGCTCTACCTCAGCTTCGTCGATCCGGAGGATGGACGGTGGCGGATCGACCTGATGGAAGCGGACAGCCCTGAATCGCTGGACCCGGCGAAATGCGTGCCGATCCTCACCGCGGCCGATATCGGTGGCGAGGGGGTGAAGGATCCCTGGGTGTGCAAGGTGGGAACAACCTGGTACATGATCGCCTCCTACGCGCCGACACCGGAAGGCGATGTCGCACTGGACGACATGCACGGCACGCGGGACATCTACAACACCGGAACCAGCAAGTCCCTCACCGGGCTCGCGACCAGCGAGGACGGCCTGTCGTGGCGCTGGCAGGGCGCGATCTTCGAGCCAAGTGTGTCGGGATGGGACGCCTACGCCGCAAGGATCAACACGGTCTACCGGCAGGGTGGCCTGTTCGTCGGTTTGTACGATGGCAGCAAGAGCGTCGAGGAGAACTACGAGGAGCGGTGCGGGCTCGCGGTGAGCGGCGACCTGCGCTCCTGGCACCGGGTCAGCATCGATGGTCCGGCCGTCGGGCCGAACGGTGGCCCCGGCAGCGTGCGATACGCGGAAGCGGTGCAGGGGCCGGATTGGGTCCGGTTCTACTACGAGTTCACCCGGCCGGATGGGTCGCACGAGCTTCGCACCGTCCGTGTGAACGCGGCACCGGGCTCCTGATGCCTCCCCCACCGGAGCCCACCATGACCGCACGGCCACAGGCAGCGCCACGGAATGCGGCATCCGATGGTCGCCCGAACGTCGTGCTGATCTGCGTCGACCAGTGGCGACGGGACTGTCTCAGCATTGCCGGTCACCCGGTTGTCGAGACGCCGTACCTGGACGAACTAGCACTCCGGGGAGCGCAGTTCACGCGGGCCTACGCCGCAACCCCGACCTGTATCCCCGCGCGAGCATCCCTGCTGACCGGGCTCAACCAGCACCACACCGGCCGGATCGGCTATCGCGACGGCGTGCCGTGGGATTACCCGGTCACGATCGCGGGCGAGTTCACGCGCGGCGGCTACCAGACCGAGGCGATCGGCAAGCTGCACGTCTATCCCGAGCGTTCGCAGATGGGATTCCAGCACGTGGTGCTGCACGACGGATTCCTGCATTTCCAACGCCAGGAAGGCCGGAGTCACGAGCGCCTGGACGACTACCTTCCCTGGCTCCAGCGGGAGCTGGGTCGAGAGGCCGACTACTTCGACCACGGCGTCAACGTCAACGGGGTGACGGCCCGCCCCTGGGACAAGCCCGAATACACCCACCCCTCAACCTGGCTGGTGACGGAGGCGATCGATTTCCTGCGCCGCCGGGACACGCGCAAGCCGTTCTTCCTGTACCTCGGGTTCCATCGCCCGCACCCGCCATACGATCCGCCGCAATGGGCGTTCGATCGTTATGTGGATCAGGAGATGCCGGAGCCGCCCATCGGTGACTGGATCGATGTGCTCGATGAGCACCGCGTCGACGGGATGCACAACGCGCACGTTGCCCGCTATTCCCGGCGGATCCTCGATCGGGCAAAGGCCGGGTACTACGGGCATCTAACCCACATCGATCATCAGCTCAACCGGCTTGTCGAGCATCTCCGCCAGTTCGGACAGCACGACAACACCTGGATCTGCTTTGTCTCCGATCACGGCGAGATGATGGGCGATCATGATCTCTTCCGGAAGGGCTATGCCTATGAAGGATCAGCTGGCATCCCACTTCTCCTGAGCGGGCCTCCCGGCTCCGGCATCCCGCCGGGCACGCGCAGCGACGCGGTTGCCGAGCTGCGCGACATCATGCCCACCCTGCTCGATTGCGCCGGGCTCCCGGTTCCGGACGGCATCGACGGGCACAGCCTGCTTCCGGTCGCCCGCGGCGAAGCCGAACGCGTCCGGGACTACCTGCACGGCGAGCACACGATCTTCGGCCAATCCATGCAGTGGCTCACGGACGGACACGAGAAGTACGTCTGGTGGAGTGCCACGGGCGGAGAGCAGCTCTTCGACCTCGATGCCGATCCGGATGAATGCGTCGATCTTGCCCGCCGATCGGATCATGCCGGGCGGGTCGCGCACTGGCGATCGATCCTGATCCATGAGCTGGCTGGACGTGAAGATGGTCTCAGTGACGGAACACAGCTCAAGACGGGCCTTC
This sequence comes from Thermomicrobiales bacterium, assembly GCA_035936535.1. Classification (GTDB taxonomy): domain Bacteria; phylum Chloroflexota; class Chloroflexia; order Thermomicrobiales; family UBA6265; genus CADCWJ01. The sequence continues at coordinate 4,284 of DASYVY010000555.1, forward strand.
CGGCGCAGCCGCTCCTGCCCTCCGTGATCGAGGGCGTTCGCACCGCCAAGGCCAGAGTGTAAGGAGGTGTATTCGACATTGCGAATCACGATCACGCTTTCCGCCCATGCCAGAGGCCGGGTGACATGCGGTCGCCCGGCTCACCACTGACCCAACGGAAGTTCTACGCAATCGAGGAGATCATCGAGATGACAACCCGATGCCATCGTTCCAATCGCATTGCCGATTCCCGGTTGACACGGCGAACCGCCGTCAAGGCTGGAGCCGGCATCGCCGCCGGTGCGGCACTGAGCCGGGCGGGGCTCCCCGCGCTTGCTCAGGACGCCGCCAACCCGATCGTGATCCCGGAACCGGTGACGCAGCTTCCTGCGGAAGAGGTGACGCTCCGCTGGATCGACAGTGGCGATGTCAAGGCCTTTTCTGGCGGGCCTTCTTTGAGGAATACCAGAAAGCGCATCCGAATATCACGATCGAGTACCAGGGTCTGCCCTGGAACGAGATCCAGAAGGTCATCCCGCTCGGGGTGCGCAACGGCAACGCGCCGGACGTCTTCCAGATTCCGCCCAATGTCCCGGCGGCAATGGCGGTCGCCGAAGGCTGGGGTGCCGCGTTCGACGACATCATTCCCAACTTCGAGGAATTCAAGGCGAAATATCCTTCGGGAGTCTTCGTTCCAGGGATCACCGACTTCGATGGCAAGACCTACATCCTGCCGCTCACCTCAAATCGCCGCCATGGCAGCCTGCTGCTCTACAACCAGGCGTACATGACCGAAGCAGGTTTCGATCCCGCCACCACGCCGTTCACCTGGGAGCAGTTCCGCGAAGCGGCCCGGGTACTGACCGAGCAGGGCGCGGGAGAGTACTACGGCCTGATCTTCGAAGGCGCGCAGACCGGACGGTACGCGGCCTGGGCGAATGCCCTCGGCTCGATGTCCGGTCCTGATGTCGGATTCTTCGTCGGTGATGCGCCGATCGACTGGAAGACGGGTGAGTTCGCCTTCATGACGGACGAGTTTATCGGCGCGATTGAACTGTTGCTGGCGCTTCGGGACGATGGCAGCATCTTTCCCGGCTCCAGTTCGCTGAACGCGCCGGAAGCACGCGCCCGCGTTCCCCAGGGGGCGGCAGCGATGATCATCCAGGGGCCATGGAACGTGCCGCAGTGGCGGCAGGAATCTCCGGACTTCGAGTTCGGCGTCGCGCAGACACCGATGGCCTCTACAGACGTCTCCCCGACCTACCACGTCGGACCGGGTGGCTCCAACCCGATGTGGGTGTATGCGCAGAGCCAGCACAAGGAAATCGCGGCCGACATCTTTTCCTATGTTGGATCGGTCGAGGGGCAGAAGGCATGGGCCCAGATCGTCAGTGTCGCCGATCCCGCGCTCTTCCCCGAAGCCCAATCGGCGGCTGCCGGCGATGACCCGCAAGCGGCCAGGGTGAACGAGATTTTCGAGGAGGTCATCCGGCTTGCGCCGGACCCGCGCGTCCGCAACCCGGAGGCGGCCGAGGTCTTCCAGCA
>DASYVY010000556.1:0-1503 GCA_035936535.1 Thermomicrobiales bacterium
CGACCGCGCTCGTAAGGACAAGGTCGAGTTCATCCTCAAGGGACGGGATGGCCAGATCCGCAAGAAGGACAGCTACGGCTCGGACCCTCGTCGGTCAAAGGGTTAGCGCTCGTCCCGACAGCTCAGAATGCGGGGATAATACCTCTATCCTGCTGGAACGGTTCAACGTCGCGTCGGACTGTGGTGGCTACCGATTCACAGCCGCCCGGTCAATGATCCGGAACCGAATCTCTCGCCGCGGCTCTTAATTCGTAATCCCGTCCGGGCCACCGACGCACGGAATAGTAATGGGCGGGTGGTCGGAAGGCGGCGGCTCGGGATGAGGCACCGGTCCCTTGATGGCACAGCCAGGCAACTCCCGAGAGGGGGCTCCGGTGGCACTTCCGCCCGTGGCCAAAGCCGAAGTGGCTAGTAGGCCAGCCACAATTGCAGTGCGAACTGGTTTCCGCATGATGTCTCCTATTCATTTGCTCGCCTGTTCCATGGTCCCACTCGTGCCTAAAGTCTGACCGGAGTAGGTCGCTCTCCGCCGACAGCGACAGCCTATTGCACCCACGTGGCCGCCAGCTCTACCTCTGCGTCATCGACGACCGTTGGGCTTCTGTCACATCCGACTGCAGTCGTGGTTCCCCTTCGACATCCAGATCTGGGCCAACGGGCACGGAGGACTTGGTTGCGTACAGACCCGCCCGGCAGGTCGACCGGATTTGGGGACAGGAGCGATACTTATCGAACGCCACAGGGGGCGGAAGCGTGTGATCAACCAGTAGTCATCGCCCTCGCTCTATGAGCCGGCCGCTGCACATCCGCTGATCCTGGCCAGGTGCAGTTTTCGCCGGGTCAGGTACGGGCCAGCCCGGCCGTGTCATGGTCCGCCATGCCCGGCTCGGCGACCTTGCCGCCGTGCGGCAGGCCCAGCGTCTCACCGACTGTTCGCTTGTGGCTGATCGGCTCCCGTAACGACAGGTGTCCCTGGACCTCGTAGCGGTTGCGGCGACCGTCCTTCTCCTTCATCAGGTACTCAGCTTCGACGAGGTCGGTCACGATGCCGAAGGCGGTGCGCTCGGTGATGTCGAGGGCGGCGGCGAGATCGCGTAGGCGCGCGCCGGGGTGGTGGGCCAGGAACAACAGGACTCGGGCATGGTTGGTGAGGAACCTCCACGATCCCATGCCGAATATCGTATCGGCTTTCTAGAAGTATCTTGCTAGTTTTTTGGAACAGGAGTAGGTTCCCCAGTGAGGCGGCAACCACGCAGACCTCAGAAAGCTGGGACCCAACACCATGAACCATCTCCATCACCACCGAATGCGCAGAGGGCTTCTGGCCGGCACTGTCGTCTTGGGCTTGGGCGGGCTCATCGGCGCCAACGCCGCAAGCGCCGTCATCCCCGTCATCCAGTGCGTCGTGAGCGTGGGCGTGTCCCAGAGCGACACGACCGTGACCGGCACCGGCGGCAACGACATCATCGACTGCAGCGCGGCCAGCCCGGGCAAGACGATCTA
>DASYVY010000557.1:0-6848 GCA_035936535.1 Thermomicrobiales bacterium
GTTGCCCAGCTGGTCCAGCAACCCGCCCACCGTGCTCCTCAACCGCGCCCGATCGACCACCGCGTCGATCCACCCGCTGTTGAGCGCATCCTCCTCGTTGGACCAGGACGCCGCTCGGTCCTCGCCTCGGGCCCGCGCGGGCCTTGCCAGCCGCACACCTGGTTCGGCCATGATGACATCGCTGTGGGCAGGAATCGCGGCGTAGATGGCGCCCTCCGTCGGATGCGTCAGGATGCTCACGAGGGGTACGCCCGCAAGGCGAAGCTGTGCCGCCGATGCCGCGAGCCGGATCGCCTGGACCGGCGCCAGCGGGCCAGGGGTAGCTCGCAGTCCTCCGCCGGCGCATGTCACCACAACCGGCAATCGCCAGGCCAATCCATGCTCGAAGGCCAGCACGATCTTCTCCGCCATCAGGGCGCCAAGCATCGTTCCAACGAGGTGATCGTCGAGGACCACGACAACGGTTTCGGTGCCGCCTATCCGCGCCGTTCCGGCAACGACGGCATCCTCGATCACGGCAAGCTCGCGATGATCGGTCAGCCGCCCCGCCGGTCGTTGTCCGCTCACGTCGCTGGATGCCACCATGGTCGAGCGGTCCAGCGTGATCTCCTCGAACGTATCGGGATCGATCAGCAGGGCAAGGCGTTCCCGGGCGGGGATCGAAAAGTGCCGGTGACAGGAACCGCAGACCCGGTGACTGGCGAACATCTCGTCCGCGACGAGGTCCGCTTCACACGATGGGCAGGTGAGGTTCAGATCCTCGGGCAACAGGTCATCGACGAGGGGGGCATCAGGCGGGATCTCGTCCGCCTGAGCTGGCTGATTGGAACGGTCTCGGAATTCGGTATCCGGCATGTCTGGCCTTCCGCAAGCGTGATCCGCGCCGGAGCGGGTCGCCCACCGTGGCGGCAAACCCGCCCGCGATCGTCCCGCGTCTTCCTCCTATCCTACTGCGAACCGGCGGTGAGGTCTTCGGGCCCTGCCCCTGACGAACCATGGACAGTCCCCCATCTCTCGGCAAAGATGCTCCCGTCGGGACATCGGGTCCTCCTTCGTGTGCCGCAGGAGCGTACCGCGCCGCTCCACCCGCCTGACCTGCTTCTCCATGTGAAAGGACAATGTTGACCGTGGCTGATCCGCACCAGACCCTCGATCGCTCACGCCTGAAGGTCAGCCGGTCTCCCGCCAGTGGACGAGGTGGCGCCGTCGCGGGCAAGCAATCCCAGGCGGTCGATGCCGGGATCGCCATCCTCGAGGAAGGGGGTAACGCGATCGACGCGGCCGTCGCCACCGCGTTCGCGATGGGCGTGGCCGAGCCGTGGATGAATGGGCTGGGTGGTGGAGGCTTTCTCGTCGCCTGGCTGGCGGATCGTGGCAAGGCCATCACCATCGAATACCCGATGATTGCCCCGTCCGGTGCCAAGGTCGGCATGTTCCCGCTCAGCGGCATGGGGATCGACGCCGGGCTGTTCGGATGGCCGGCGACCGTCGGCAACGCAAACAGCGTCGGCTACGCCGCGATCGCGGTTCCCGGGACCGTGGCGGGACTCGCGATGGCGGCGGAGCGATACGGCACGATGCCGCTTTCCCGCCTGATCGCCCCCGCGATCGCGATCGCCGAGGAGGGAATCCCCGTTACCTGGCACACCACGCTCCTGATCGCTCGCGACTTCGGCAACCTGCGGCGGTTCGCGGCGACAAGCGACGTGTTCCTCGACGCCAACGGCAACCCGCCAGCGACGGTCGAGCAACACAACCCTGCCAGGATCCGGCAGCCGGACCTGGCGCGAACGCTGCGCGCGATCGCCGAAGAGGGTCCGCGCGCGTTCTATGAAGGGGAGATCGGTCAGCAGATCGCCGATCACCTTGCGGCCAATGGCACGCCGATCACGCGTAAGGATCTCTCGGGATACGCCGCCCTTGAAGCAGCACCGGTGACGACCGGCATCGCCGGCCACACCGTCCACACAATCGGCAAGGGAACGGGCGGGACATCGCTCGCGCAGGCGCTGACGATGCTCGACCTGCTCGATCCGGCAGCATCGGGCCACAATACCTTCCCGACCCTGCACCGCATGACCCAATGCTTCCGGCAGGCGTTCGCCGACCGCTTCGCCTATCTCGCGGACCCTGACTTCGTGGATGTGCCGGTCGATGCCCTGCTCGACCAGGAGTACTGTGCCTCCCGTGTCGAGCGATTCCCGCCGGACCGCCCCGGTGCGATCAGCGCGGGGGAGCGGGATCACCTCGGCATCACCCACGACATGCCATCATCCGTGCCGGACTATATCAAGGACGGCAGCACGACCCATCTCGGCGTGATCGACCGGCACGGCAACGCGGTTTCCCTGACCCAGACACTGCTCAGCGGCTGGGGAAGCCGGGTCGTTGTGCCCGGGACCGGAGTGCTGATGAACAACGGCATGATGTGGTTCGACCCGGAACCCGGCCGGCCCAACTCGGTCGCTCCTGGAAAGCGCCCCCTGAGCAACATGGCCCCCGCGCTCCTGAGCCGGGACGGGGAGATCGTCGCCACGATCGGTGCAAGTGGCGGCCGCAGGATCATGAACTGCAACGCCCAGGTGATCACCAACCTTGTCGCCCATGGTCTCACGATGGGGGATGCCCTCGCCTCGCCGCGCATCGACGCCTCTACCAGGGCGCTGGCTGTCAGCGCGCGCATCGACCCCGCTGTCCGTGACGCTCTCTACGCCGCTGGCCACAACGTGTCGGTGCGAGAGGAGACACTGCTGACCGCGGACTTCGCCTCGCCGGTCGCGATTTCGAGGTCGCCCGCCGGCGAGATCGAAGCCGTCGCCGATGCCTGGTACTTCCCGTCCACCGCCCGCGCCATCCCCTAGCGGCCGCTATTGGATCCGGCGCGTGAGTATCAGACCCTTTCGACCTCGCCGGGGGTACGCAGGGAGACCAGAACGATATGGGCGTCGCCATCGCTCACATTCTCCCATTGGTGCGGCATCCTGGAGGGAAGACTCACGGCATCGCCGGTCCGCAGGCGGTGCTCGGCTCCCTCCAGGCGCAGGAGCACGTCACCGGAGAACACGAACGCGAACTCTTCGCCATGGTGGCCTGCCGGGCGGGCGCCACTTCGTCCGCCCGCCGCCAGGACCAGCATCACCGGCTCAGGCGCATGCGCGCCCCGGGAAGGACCAAGCTCGCGCACGACAGCCTGGGACCATTCGCTGGCCAACTCGCGGCCCTCACCCGCGGGCACGATGAGCGGGGTGGCGGCCCGGCTCTCCTCCGCCGCGAAGAACTCGCTCAGGGTCACGCCAAGAGCATGGGCGATCTGCTCCATGGAGGCGATCGAGGGAGACGCCAATCCATGCTCCACCTGGGAAATGAAGCTTGGAGAAAACCCGGATTGGCGTGCGAGGGTTCGCACAGACAACCCTCGCTGTTCGCGCAGCAAGCGGACGAGCGCACCGAGCCGTTTTCCGTGTTCGATATGGTCCGGTTGTGTGTCCGACGGGCGGTGCACAGGTGGCATGAGTTGACCTCCGTTCGGCCGCAAGTGTACAGTGCTCCTTAACAGGTCTGCGGGTGCTCGGTCGCCTGGCGATCGGCTGCTTGTGTTTCCCGCGATCGACCCCGCGCTCGCCGCCCATCCTGGCTCGCCGCCACCGGGCAGCGAGCCAAGACCGCCTACATCGCCTCAGCACAGACATCCACGTTTCCGAAGCCGGGACTGGCTGGCGTTCCGGCTGCATCCGGTGCGGCAGGGCCGCGGGCACCTCAGCAACCGGAGCCGAGCCGCGCGCGGGCGCTTGCCAGGCAGCGCGGCCGGAGACACCTTCACCGACAGACAGTCAGAGACAGAGTCGACATTACTCGCCGGGAGCGTAACCTCCCTGGAGCTGCATCACCCATGCTCACCGCACATTGGCGCACCGAGTGGTTCGGGAACATCCGTGGTGATGTCCTGGCGGGACTTGTCGTCGCGCTCGCGCTCATCCCGGAGGCCATCGCCTTCTCGCTGATCGCCGGGGTGGATCCCAAGGTCGGGCTTTACGCCTCATTTTCGATTGCTGTCATCATCGCGTTCGCCGGAGGCCGCCCCGGTATGATCTCGGCGGCGACCGGGGCGATGGCGCTCCTGGTCGTGGACCTGGTCAGGGATCATGGGCTCGAGTACCTCCTGGCCGCGACGATCCTCACCGGCATCTTCCAGGTTGTGGCCGGCTTTGTCGGGCTGGCGCGGGTCATGCGCTTCGTCTCCACCTCGGTCATGACCGGATTCGTCAATGCCCTGGCGATCCTGATCTTCCTCGCTCAGGTTCCAGAACTCACCGGCGTCAGCTGGATCACCTACCCGATGGTGGCCGCGGGGCTCCTCATCATCTATGGCCTCCCCCGGTTGACCACGGCCGTGCCGTCCCCCCTTGTCTCGATCGTCCTGCTGACCATCGTCACGATGGCCTTTGGCCTCGACGTGCGGACGGTGGGAGACATGGGGGCATTGCCCTCGTCCATCCCGACCTTCCTGCTCCCGGATATCCCCCTCAATCTGGAGACGCTCAACATCATCCTGCCCTATGCCATCCCGCTCGCTATCGTCGGGTTGCTGGAATCGCTCATGACGGCATCGATCGTCGACGACCTGACCGATACCAGGAGCAACAAGCATCGCGAGAGCACCGGGCAGGGCGTCGCCAACATCGCCACCGGCTTTCTGGGAGGCATGGCGGGGTGCGCGATGATCGGCCAGTCCGTCATCAACGTGAAATCGGGTGGTCGCGGTCGCCTCTCCACGCTGGTCGCCGGTGTGGTCCTTCTGGTCCTCGTGGTTGGCCTCGGGGACATCGTTGGCAAGATGCCGATGCCCGCCCTGGTCGCCGTGATGATCATGGTCTCGATCGGCACCTTCAGCTGGAAATCACTCGATAACCTGCGGACACATCCCCGCACGTCCAGTGTCGTCATGCTGTCGACGGTCGCCGTGGTGGTCGCTACCCACAACCTCGCCCTGGGCGTGCTCGTTGGCGTGTTGCTTAGCGGCATCTTCTTCGCCTGGAAAATCGGCCAGATCTTTGCCGTCAACTCATCCATCTCGGACGACGGACGGGTCCGCACCTACGTCGTGACCGGCCAGGTCTTCTACGCGTCCGCGGAGGCATTCATCAACGCCTTTGACTTCGACGAAGCGCTCGACCGGGTCTTTATCGACGTGGGCAACGCTCACTTCTGGGATATCTCCGCTGTCGCGGCGCTGGACAAGGTCGTCCTCAAGTTCCGGCGCGATGCCACGGATGTCGAGCTGATCGGCATGAATGCGGCAAGCTCGACGATCGTCGACCGGCTGGGCATTCACGACAAGATCGATGCGATGGACTACGTACCCGGACACTAGCGCCGGCATGCCCGTTGGTGGGCCGGGCCCTCCATGCGAGGTGACCGCCCGCATCCACCATGCATGCCCCCATCACGCATCCAGGGAGCCACCATGCGCGTACTCGCCTGTATCGACCGTTCCCGCCACGCCACGAGCGTCTGTGACCATGCGCTTTGGAGCGCCCAGCGCCTTCACGCCTCCGTCGAGCTGTTGCACGTCATCGAACGCTTGCCCGAGGTTGCGCCATCAACCGACCGCAGCGGACGCCTTGGCGTCGATTCCGGCGAATCCCTCCTCCGCGAGCTCGCCAGCATCGATGAACAGCGCAACCGGCTGGCTCATCAAAGCGGGCACCTGCTTCTGGACGATGCCGCGAATCGCCTGCGCTCGCATGGCCTCGAGGAGATCACGCAGCGCCTGGTGCAAGGCGAGCTTGTCGATCACGTACGGGACCACGAGCGGGAAGCGGCGCTGGTGGTCGTTGGAAAGCACGGTGAAGCCGCCAACCGGGCAACCGCTCATCTCGGGCGCAATCTGGAACGCGTGATCAGGGCGAGTTACCGCCCGGTGATGATAGCCGCGGAGTCGTATCGACCGATCCGGCGTTTCCTCTTTGCCTATGACGGCGGAAAGAGTGCCGCCGCGGCGATCGGCTTTCTCATCGAGACGGGTCTGCTCAACGGGCTGGAGGGTCACATCCTGCTCGTGGGCCAGCCGAGTGATGCCGAGCAGACGCATCTCGCGGATGCGACGTGGCGCCTCCGTGCCGCGGGGCTCTCCATCACCGATTCCGTGCGTTCCGGCGAGCCGTCCCGAGTCGTAGTCGATGCGGTTGACAGCGAGGGCGCGGACCTGCTGGTGATGGGGGCCTACGGGCACTCCCGTATCCGGACCGCGATCATCGGCAGCACCACGACCGAGTTGATCCAGGCGTCTCCGGCATCCATGCTCGTCTGCAGATAGCGAGAATCCGAGTGCGTCTTCTGGGAAAGCATGCAGCTGCCGTGCGCGGCCGATGACGACCATTTCCGGGCTTGAACGGGTCCTCCGCAAGCGGCGTGCATCCCCGGCTCGAAACGCCGGGGCGAGCTTTTCCGGATGGTGGATGCTGCTCGTCGCCTGTCTCGCGGTGTTTCTCTCCGGTCCCGCCCAGACCTATGGGGTCTCGGTGTTCGTCGATCCGATGATCGATGATCTCGGCTGGTCTCGTTCGTTGTTCTCTACCCTGTATTCCGTGGGTACGCTGGTCAGCGCCGGAGCCCTCGTGCTCGTCGGTCGCCAGATTGATCGCCTTGGAAACCGGATCATCATCTCCATCGCGGCGCTGCTGTTTGGTGGGGCGTTGTTCCTGCTTAGTGCCGTCAATAGCCTCGTCATGCTGTTGATTGGATTCGGACTGCTCCGGACGTTCGGTTCCGGGGTGCTGACCCTCGCCGCCCGGACCCTGGTGCCGAACTGGTTCCACTCCCGGGCCGGCCGGGCGTTCAGCCTGATC
>DASYVY010000558.1:0-3962 GCA_035936535.1 Thermomicrobiales bacterium
GGTCCATTTGCGGACCTCCGCCGCACGCAACCGCTGCACCATCTTCACGAGCTGGTGCGGGTCATCATCCTCGAGGGCAACCACGAATTCCTGATCCTGGATGCCGAAGGAGTTCACGGTATTGGTCAGGATCTCGGGGAACTCCCGGCCCATCTCGCCATGTTCCACCATCAGGCGCCGGCGCTCTGGATACTCCACCAGATACCAATCCGGGGTCTTCGTAAACGGGTAGACGCTGAGGTACCGCTTGGGCGGAATGCCCTTGACGAACGCCGGCCCGTGCTCCGGATCATATTGGGACATTCCCCCAACGCCGATGTACGACTGCCTGAGCGTCAGGTGCCCGCCAAGCGCGGTCCCGTCGATGGCGATCGCCAGCCCCTGAAGCATGTCCAGGCGCTCGGCATGAGCCCAGACGATCATGTCGACGTCGGCGCGGAGACCAAGCGTGCTGTAGACGCCACGGACCGTCACATCCTGCCCCGGATGTGTGAGCAAGGTTTCAAGCTCACTCCGGCCCCGCTCGAACGTCGCGTCGTCGAGCGATTTCCAGGACTCGTGCCGCTGATAGAGCCAGAACGCCGTGAATGCCGATTGCCCGTTGGCCATGGTTCGCCGTTCCTTCCATGCACGCCATGCGCGTTACGTTGAGCCCGCGAGTGCGGCGGTCGCCTGAAAGCCGGACTCTCCGCTCCTGAATGATGCGCCCCTGCGCCGCTCGCGGCAACATCCTTTCGTTCCCTGGTTCCCCATCATCCGGGGGCTTCTCCCCGTATACTTCAGGTGTTATGAAGAGTTCATCCCGTCCCGACTTCTCAACCCGGCTTTCAGCCCTGGCGGCGGCCCCTGGCGTCTACCTGATGAAGGACGCCGAGGGGACGATCATCTACGTGGGCAAGGCGGTCGCCCTTCGGAACCGGGTGCGTTCCTACTTCCAGTCCACCCGCCACAAGGACCCGAAGACCCGCGAGCTGGTGAATCACATCGTCGACTTCGATGTGATCCGGACAGATACCGCAACCGAAGCGCTGATCCTGGAGAACGAGCTGATCAAGAAGCATCAGCCGAAGTACAACGTCATGCTCAAGGACAGCAAGACGTATCCCTACATCCGGATCACCAACGAAGAATGGCCCAGGATCATCAGCACCCGCCTGATCGTCAACGATGGCAGCCGCTACTTCGGACCGTATACCTCCGCCGGCGCGGCGTACAAGACGATCAACCTGCTGAATCGCCTGTTTCCCTACCGGAAGTGCGACAAGAAGATCACCGGCCACGACGATGTCTGCCTCTACTATCACATGCACCAATGCACCGCCCCGTGCATATCGGCGGTCGACCGTGAGACCTACATGAAATCGGTCGATGGGGCCGTGCTGTTCCTCTCCGGCCGTGGCGAGGAGATCGTCGGGGGTCTCGAGGAGGAGATGGCCCAGGCGGCGGACGCATGGAACTTCGAGCGGGCAGCGGAGCTCCGCGATCGGCTGGACGCCGTCAGGCATGTCCTCGAGCGGCAGAAGGTGGTCTCCTCGAAGGGAACCAATGCCGACATCATCGCTGTCGCCCAGGGGGCCGGTGGTGACGCGGCGGTCCAGGTTGGGTTTCTGCGAAACGGCAAGATCATCGGCCTCGAGTACTTCGCGATGCAGGCGGCCGTCAACGACGAGCCGAGCGAGATTCTCTCCGGATTCATCACCCAGTTCTATGCCGATGCCGCTGTCGTCCCGCCCCGCCTCATGCTGCAGCACCAGCTCCCGGAAGGGGAGGCACCGATCATCACCGAGTGGCTTGCCGAGCGCCGTGGCGCGAAGGTCGAGCTCTCCGTGCCGCAGCGAGGCGACAACCGGGGACTGGTGCAGATGGTCTCCCGGAGTGCCGAAGAAAACCTGGAGCAGGCCCGGCTCAAGCACCTCTCGGACGAGATGAAGATGACGGCCGCGATGACCGAGCTGGCCAGCGCGCTCGATCTTCCAAGACTGCCCCGCCGGATCGAGTGCTACGATATCTCCAACTTGCAGGGAACCAATCCGGTCGCGTCGATGGTGGTCTTCGAGGACGGGAAGCCGGCCAAGAAGGAGTACCGGCGGTTCGCGATCAAGACGATCACCGGCGCCAACGACTTCGCGATGATGAAGGAAGTGATCACCCGACGCTTCCGGCGCGCGGCCGAGCAGGACGAGGAAACCGAGGGCAAGTGGACGACCCTTCCGGACCTCGTGATCGTCGATGGCGGCAAGGGTCAGCTCAACGCCGCGCTCGAAGGGCTCGCCGATGTCGGCATGGAGGTCCCGATCTGCGGGCTGGCCAAGGAGCAGGAGGAGATCTTTCTTCCCGGCCGCAAGGAATCCATCCTTCTCCCGCGTGACTCGCAGGCCCTTTTCCTGGTGCAGCGAATCCGGGACGAGGCACACCGGTTCGCGGTGACGTTCCACCGCGTCAAGCGGTCGAAGTCGTCGTTCCAGTCACAGCTCGATGATGTTCCGGGGATTGGCCCGAAGAAGAAAAAGGCCCTCATCCGCACGTTCGGATCGGTCCGGGGAATCAGGAACGCCACGCTGGAAGAATTGGCCGCCGTCGAGGGAATCACGCCACAGCTCGCGACGCAGATCAAATCCATCCTGTAATGGGCAGAGGGCGATGGCGAGCGGGCGTCAGAAAGGCTACTGATCGATGAAGCTGCTCACCCTCGAAGAACCCAGGGCGCTGGAGCAGGCGGCCTCTATCCTGCAGCATGGCGGCGTCATCGCGTTTCCCACCGATACCGTGTACGGAATCGGGGCATCGTTGGCGCATCCCGCGGCGCTCAGGCGGATTTTTGAAGTCAAGGGGCGAGACCGCAGTCGCACGCTGCCGGTGCTCCTCGCTTCCCCGGCCGATCTCGTCCGGGTCACCCCGGCGGTCGATCCCGACGTGCTATCCCTCGCACGCCACTTCTGGCCGGGTCCGCTGACGATCGCGGTCCCCGCCCTGGGATCGCTTCCGGCAGAGGTGGTCGCCGGGGACTCTAGTGTCGGCGTTCGGGTGCCGGATCATTCCGTCGCGTTGACCATGGCGTCCCGGTGCGGCGGCGCGATCGCCGCCACAAGCGCGAACCTCTCCGGCCAGCAGCCCGCCTGTCGAGCGGAGGAGATCGATCCCGAACTTGCCGAGCAGCTCGATCTGATCCTGGATGGAGGCCTTGCCCCTTGCGGGCTCGCCTCCACCGTCATCCGCCGCGAGGGTGCTACCATCTCCGTTGTTCGCGAAGGTGCGGTTCCCGCCACGACGATCCAGACGATCTGGGACGCGATCCGTGCCGGGGATTCGCTCCCGTCCGGAGCGGTCCCGCACGGGACCGCGTAGCGTCCGCATTCGCGATGGGGCCGGGCGGTGTACCGGGAGCCGAGAGGAAGAAAACACGCCTATGGCGCAACGGAATACGACAGATCGCGACAGGCGATATAAACGCACCGTCCAACGCCCGCAGCTCGACCGGAATGTGGACGTCAATGACGCACGCCACGACGAGCACAAGGTGTTCGGCCTCGGTATCTCGAATGCCGAAACACGTCAGCCGGCGTACGGACAGGGCGTGGTCATCAGCTTGCTGACGGCCGGCGCGGTGCTCCTGCTCGCGATCATCGTGATCGGCGAGGGGGACGGCACCGATCCTCCCATCCTTCAGCGGGCGGATCGATTGTTCTGGATCATTTCCGGCGTCGTGCTGCTTCTTGCCGCTGGAGGGTCACAGTTCGCGGAGCGGACAGCCGCCCGGGCCGCCGAGGCGGTCGGGCATCCGCGACCGGCAACGGCGATGGCGACCGCGTGGGCGGTGCCGCTCGTGTCGGTCGCCGCGGCGATCATGCTCGTCGCAACCTTTCACAATCGCCCGATGCTCGTCATCGGCCCCCTGATCGCCTTTGTCGGCACAGCCGGGGCCTTGCTTTCACGGGATCTGCTCGATGAGGCCGACGAACAGT
>DASYVY010000559.1:0-4225 GCA_035936535.1 Thermomicrobiales bacterium
CCGCGTGTTCCCGCCAACACCGATCCGGAAACGACGATGCTGGGCGCGGACCAGGAGCGCTGGCTCCTGCAATCGCTGGACGCATCGACCGCGGTCTGGAACGTTCTCGCCCAGCAGGTGACGATGGCGGAGACCTACTTCCCACCCGCCGATGGCTCCGCGATCGAGTACTACAACGACGCCTGGACTGGCTACCCGGCCGCGCGAGCACGGATCCTCGATCACCTCGTCCAGAACGCGATCTCCAACCCGGTCGTGCTCACCGGGGATATCCACACGTCTTGGGCAGCCAACCTGCTCAGCGACTGGACGAGCCCGGATTCGGCGGTGATCGGCTCGGAGTACGTCTGCACCTCGATCACGGCCGGGGGCACGGAGCCCGCCGAATTCTTCCAGGCATACAAGGACGCCTTCGAGTACATCCGCTTTTTCGACCCGCGCCACGGCGGCTTCACGCTCGCCGAGGTTACTCCCGAGCTGTGGAAGGCGGATTACTTCGTGGTCGACAACATGGAAGATCCCGCATCTGGCGTCAGCCACATCGGGACATTCGTCACCGAGGCCGGCAACCCGGGCGTCCAGGAAGCGTGACTTCATGGTGTTCCACCACCCGCATACTCAAATCGTTGGGATGAGCCTTTTCACCCACCTCGATGGCTGGCGCTGTTCACTGTGAAGCCCGGCGCGGGCGGATCGTTCTCCCGGATTGATCACCGCCTGTCATCACAGGGCGTGTCCACGCCTTCCAGAGTCGTACGGGCGGTACCCCGGTCCATCAGACCTCTCCGCCGATCATCCGCAGGGTGTCTGCCCTGTTGAGCGTCCTGCCAATCCACGGGCGAACACCCCTTGCGAGCGCTTGGCCACGCAGCGGATGCGACGGGGGTACCGCCCTTACACACTCGGTGGTTCGTGAACATCGAGTGAGATGCCCATGATATGCAAGGACTCGGGGGCATTCGGTGAACGCCTATCCCGGACGGGACCTGATCTCGTGGAGTCTCGCCACGAGATCAGGTCCGTGCTGATCGAGGAAGCCGGCCAGCTCGATCAGCCGCCTGGCGCGCTGCGAGACGCCCATCCGGTCCGGCAGGCCCTGGAGGGAGCGGCCGGTCCAATGGGCAAGGCTCGTCGCTTCCCGGATCACCAGGAGGGTTGGGATCGCCTCGATCTCCTCGCTGGCCAGGGGGAGCCGGCCAAGATATCCCGTCGCGAAGCGCTCGATCAACGTCCACATGTCTGGCTGCCCGAACGCGAAGGCATACAGGCCGATCGCGACATCCATGACGCGGTATCCCGCACCCGCGAACTCGAAATCGACGATGCCGGTGACGCGGCCCGCTTCCATTAGGACGTTGGACGGGTAGAAGTCCCAATGGATCCAGACGAGCGGCCAGCCGGCTGTCACAGCGGTGGCGCGGAGTTGCGCCGCCGTCAGGATCACCATCGCGTCCTCTGCCAGCCCGGCCTCGTCGATCGCCTCCCGGATCGCCCGGGCCGGATCCCGCACCAGCGGATGGACCTGTGTCAGGTCGCCCACGGCCCGCTCGCCCGCATCGCCGGGTCCCGGATCGACACGGGCGAGTGCCGCGTGAAGCTCGGCAAGGGCCAGCCCGCAGGCGAACGCGTCGTCCCGATCTCCGGCTCGAGCGACGGTGCCCGGGATGAATGTCGACAGCGCCCAGGAGCGTCCACCGTGGACGACGGACGTCTCACCGGATCGGGACGGGATGGTCTCCGGCACCGCAAACGGGGGACGTTCGGCGGTGATGGCCGCCGTGAGCCGGCTCACCGACAGGATCCGGTCGGGATCCGGACGGTTGTCATGGCCCTTCAGGTAAAACGCCCCATTCCCACATTCGACGATGTACGCGCGGTTGTTGGTCCCGATCGCCACCGGGCGGAGCCGTGCCGGCGTTGGCACCGGCCAGATCTGGCTTACGCTCTCCGGGGCGATGTCCCGCCGGTCCTGGCTCACGATGCGCGTCCCGCCAGCCAGGCCCGGATGGCGAGGTGAAGGTCGATCCGCTCCCGCCCATCGGTCGAGTCAATGTACTGATCGATACCGCCCAGGTGCCGGGGCATCGCCAGGACGTCGGGATCGCTGATGGCGTCGACCAGCGCGTCGGAGAAGCGCTCGGCGAACAGCACCTGGAACGGCCGGTTGAAGAATGGCCGGGGCGTGGGGTCGACCGGACCGGCGATGCCGAGGTCGTTCTGGGCATGCGCCAGTGTCTGGACGGCATCGACGATCGTCGCTTCGCGCTCGCGCCACCCCTGCGCGAACCGCGCCCGGTCCAGGAATGGCGCCAAAGTCGGGCCAAGCGACAGGCGCGCGAAGGCCGCGCCGAACCATTTCTCGTAGGGAGCGTATTGCCGCTCCAGCAGGAACGCGAGCTGCATGATGTCCCGGACGAGCGCAAGGGTGATGAGCTGCGAGCCAAGATTGTCGCCGACCTCGCCGGTCCGGCCGATGAACGCCTCGTGCTGGGCGATCCGCTTCCAGCCGGCGGCGAGCCGGTACCGCCAGACATCGTCCGGGTACCAGGCGAGATCGGCGCGTGCCCTCGTCAACTCGCCGATGTCGTCCCGCCAGACACCCCCTCGGGTCACTTCCAGCAGGTGCTGCTCGGACATCGTCAGCCAGGTCGCTGCGTGGATACGCTGCGTCGAGCGGATCCCGCATGTGGACATCAGAAACTGGCCCAGTGTGCCGGTAGTGACCCCGTGCCCCATCGGCCCGCCAGTCGCGATCTCCGGCAGGACCTTCGTGCCGGCTTCCAACGGCGATTCGGCGTAGCGCGTCGAGTACCCTGCGATGGTGGCTGGGAGATGCAAGGCCATGACGCCCGAAATCGCCTCATGGGTGGAATGTGGGATCGTGTCGTCAATCAGGATGAAGACGCGAGGACCCCAATCATGGTCGGTGGAGCGCTCGGTGTCGAAACCCAGCACATCGGAGCCGCTACCGATCAATCCGGCGGCGTACCGCAGCTCGGGAAAGTGCTCGCAGAGCAGCGGCTCGACGGCGTCCTTGAACAGGATCCGGGAGAGCTCGAGTCCGGGGATAAAGGGTCGAAGGGTGGTCATCCACTGGCACCTCGGAGGTGTGGCGGCGAGTCGTTTCGAGACCATGGCGGCGGGCCAGGGCCGATCGAGCGAGTTGTGGAGGAACGGTGCGCAGGCGGCACCGTCATTGCTCTGTCCCGTACCACGGCACCATGGAGATGCAGCGGGTATCACGCATGATCGAGGGGAGTACACCCATGGCAGAAGGTGAGCGCCGGAGCCGCCTCCGGATTATCGTCTCTGGCCAGGTGCAGGGGGTGTTCTTCCGCGCCGGAGCCCGGGATGAGGCGATGCGGCTAGGAATTGCCGGGTTCGCCCGCAACAATCCGGATGGATCGGTCCTGATCGAAGCGGAGGGATCGCCGTCCGCAGTCGAGCGGTTCCGGACGTGGTGCGCGACGGGGCCGCCGCGGGCCAGGGTGGACCATATCGATGTCTCTCCGATCGACCTCAGGGGAGAGCGGACATTCGTGACCCAATAGCGACGGGCATCACGCCGGATCACCACGTCCGCAGGCTGTTCCGGCAGGATACGGGCTGAACGAGCCGGCCTACTCGTGATGTAGTAGGTGCCACATACGGTACCTACCAACGTCAACCATCTCGCGAGTTCTGTCCGCGGATGGCTCGGGGGCATCGACCCAGGAGGAACACCGGTCATGAGCCTGCACCGATCGGAACTGGTGACTGCGAATACGGGATCGCGGGGATTGAGCCGGCGCAGGTTTCTCCAGATGGTCGGCGCGGCCACCGGACGCGCCGTCATGAACGTGATGGCCGTCTGGGGGCAGATTCCCATCTCCGCCCAGATATCGCCCCCGCCGCTCGACGGCAATGGCAACGGCACCAAGGTGATCGTTGTCGGTGCCGGACCCGGCGGCTGCCCGGCGGCCTGAAAGCTCGTCAAGCTCGGCTACGACGTGACCGTCCTCGAGGCACGGGATCGTCTTGGCGGGCACGTCTTCACGGTGAGGGGTGGCTCGCGGACAACGGAGTACGGCAAGGGTGAGCAGGTCTGCGACTGGGACAACGAGACGATGTGGTTCGATGCCGGTCCGTCCCGGATTCCCTTCTATCACCGGAGCTTCTTTCACTATTGCCATGAGTTCAACATTCCGCTGATCGATCACAAGAATTTGAACCTCAATGCCTGGGT
>DASYVY010000560.1:0-2677 GCA_035936535.1 Thermomicrobiales bacterium
ATCGGCTGGTGGAACACGGAGCAGGAAGTCGATGCTCTTGCGGCAACAGTCGAAACGCTTGGAGCGAGGGTGCTCGCGACAGCCACTGAACCGTAGCCAGGGTCTCCGCGAAAGGTAGCACCGTTGGCCGAACCCGGATCCCGGATTGCAGCATCCTGGCCCGCCGAACACCGCGCCGCTCTCTCGATCATTGTCCACGTGGAAGCACAGCTTCCGGGCACGGATGCCGCTCCAATCGAGCCCGGCATTGATTACACCGCCGACGGGCTTCACCGGCTGCTGGGCCTGTTCGAGGACCTCGACGTCGGCGTCACCACGGCCTGGAGCGGAGCCGCGCTCGGAACCTATCCGCAACTGGCCCGCAGTGCCCAGGATCATGGACATGAGCTCTCCCTGAGCATCGTGGACGGGGCCGCGTCGGGTGACGACCCGGAGGCGATAGCACGTCGCATCTCGGACCTTCCGATCGGTGGCCTTGTCGAGAGCCTCCCGCAATCCTCCTTCAGCAAGACACATGGAGGAAGCCCGGGG
The DNA here is from genome assembly GCA_035936535.1 of Thermomicrobiales bacterium. GTDB lineage: Bacteria > Chloroflexota > Chloroflexia > Thermomicrobiales > UBA6265 > CADCWJ01. The sequence continues at coordinate 532 of DASYVY010000560.1, forward strand.
TCGGGAGCGGCCGCCCCCCGGTGGAGGATCGATGGAAGTGGCGGCGACCTCCCGCGCCCCGGTCCTCGTGACGGCACGTCACCCGGGTCCGTCATTCTCCCGGTGTCGCCGTACTGGATCGACCGCCACTGGTGGCACCCTGACCGCCCGTCGCCACCGTCCTCCCTGCTGGAGTCGTGGTCGTCCGGGCTGGCGTCGGTTCGCACATTCGGGGGCCTGATGACCATCATCGTCCATCCCCATATCAGCGGACGTCCCGGTCACGCGGAGACGATCGTCCGCTTCGTGGATGAGGCGATCGCCAGTGCGGACGTCTGGCTCGCGCGGGCCGATCAGGTCGCCGCCTGGTGGCTGGAGTCGACGTCCTCCCAACGCTCCTGATTGCGGCCGCCTGGCTGGAGAACCGAATGATGATCCGACAATTGCTCGTCCATGGCGGACCCATTCTGACGATGAACCCCGACGCGCCGGTAGCGGACGCCGTCCTGTTCGATGGTGAACGGATCCGTGCCGTCGGGGTGTTTGACGCGGTGGCGTCTCAAGCCGGTCGCCATGCCGACACCATCGACCTCAGCGGCCGGCTCGCCTGCCCCGGGCTGGACGATGCGCACGCGCACATCATGGGCATCGGCTTCGCCCAGTCGCAGGTCGACCTATCTCCGGAATCGGTCACGTCGATCGAGGACATCCGGAACGCGCTCACTGTGCGAGACCGACAGCTGCCCCCCGATTCGTGGCTCATAGGGCAGGGGTACGACCAAGCCTCCCTCGCGGACCAGCGCCATCCGACGCGGGTCGATCTCGATGCTGCCGTCCCCGACCGCCCTGTCCTGCTCTGGCGGAGCTGTCACCACATCGCCGTTGTGAACACCGCCGCGCTGACACGGGCCGGCGTGAACGCGGGCACTCCTGACACCGAGGACGGCACATTCGACCGCGACCAGCATGGGGAACTGACGGGCGTGCTTCGGGAGGCGGCGGCAACCACCGTTGCGTCTGCGCAGCCTGCAGCCACGGAGGACGAGATCGCCGACGCGCTTCGCCGCGGTGGATTGGAGTGCCGCCGGTGGGGCCTTACCAGCGCCACCGAGGCCGGCGTCAGGCGACCGGAGGAGCTTCGCGCCTACCAGCGCCTGTGGGCGTCGGGAGAGCTGCCGCTCCGCTCGTACCTCATGATGATCATCGACGACACGCTGGACGAACTGATCTCCCTTGGTATCACAACCGGGTTCGGAGATGACTGGCTCAGGATCGGTCCCGCCAAGCTGTTCTCGGACGGATCGATTGGGGGACGCACCGCGCGGCTCAGGCAGCCATACCTGGGAGAAGAGGACAACGTCGGGATCTGGATGTTGCCACCGGAGGAGATTCGGGCGCGCGTGCTACGTGCCCACCGGGCGGGCTTTCAGGTCGGCATCCATGCCATCGGAGACGCGGCAATCGAGACGATCCTCGACGCCTACGAGGACGCCCAGCGCAGCTTTCCGCGCGCGGATACCCGGCACCGGATCGAGCATTGCTCGCTTCCTGATGCCGCGATGCTGGACCGGATCGCCGACCTTGGGGTCGTGCCAATCCCCGGGACGTCGTTTCTCCATTACATGCGGCCCGTCTACCTTCAGAATCTTGGAGCTGAGCGCACCAGGTACGCCTATGCCATGCGGACGTTCGCGGAACGCCAAATTCCCGCCGCCGCCAGCAGCGACGCGCCCGTCGTACCCGTCAATCCGCTGTTGGGCATCCAGACCATGGTCAGCCGTGCGGACCGCCACGGGGACACGATCTGGGCGGAAGAGGCCATCTCCGTCGAAGATGCGCTTCGCGCCTACACCTCCGTCGCGGCGTTCGCCACGTTTTCCGAGGGCCGCAAAGGTTGCCTTCGAGAGGGATACCTGGGTGACATGACCGTCTTCGGGAGCGACCTCCGCGACGTTGCTCCGGATCAGCTGGTGCGGCAGCAGATCGACTTCACGATTGCCGCTGGCGAGGTCGTGCATCAGCGTACCTAAGCGACGGGCGAGGCACAACGCATGCGGTGAGGGAAGAACCCGGGTCGTTCACGCCGGTGCTGGCTGATCGTCGCGCGCAGCCCTACGGCAGAACACACCGACCCCCGTCCCTTCAGAGTCACGCTACACCCTTTCGT
>DASYVY010000561.1:0-2974 GCA_035936535.1 Thermomicrobiales bacterium
GGGTTGACCTCGATCACGCCGTAATTCATCGAGAGCGGGTCCAGCGCGTACTGGACGTTGCAGCCACCCTCGATCCCGAGCGACCGGATGATGTTCAGCGCCGAGTTACGCAGCATCTGGTATTCGCGGTCTGACAACGTCTGCGATGGCGCGACGACGATGCTGTCCCCGGTATGCACGCCCATCGGATCGATGTTTTCCATGTTGCAGATCGTGATGCAGGTGTCCGCGCTGTCCCGCATCACTTCGTACTCGATCTCCTTCCAGCCGATCAGGGACCGTTCCAGAAGGATCTGGTTGATGGGACTGGCATTGAGCCCGGACGTGACCAGCCGATCGAGCTCGTCCGGTGTCGTTGCCACTCCCCCACCGGTGCCGCCAAGGGTGTAAGCCGGTCGGATCACGAGCGGCAGAGGGACCGTCAACGCGAATGCGTGTGCCTCGTCCAGCGAATGCACGATTGCGCTCGGAATCGCCGGCTCCCCGATTCGCTCCAGCAATCCCTTGAACAGCGCCCGGTCCTCCGCCTGCCTGATGGCGGATAGGGGAGTTCCGAGCAGGCGCACGTTGTACTGGTCGAGGATCCCCAGATCGGCGACCGCGACGGCAAGATTCAGTCCGGTCTGCCCGCCAAGCGTCGGCAGCAAGCCATCAGGTCGCTCGCGCTGAATCACCCGCCGGATCACGTCCGGAGTGAGCGGCTCGATATAGACGGCATCGGCGACATCCTCATCCGTCATGATCGTCGCGGGGTTGGAGTTGACGAGGATTGTCCGGATCCCCTCCTCACGCAGCGCGCGGCACGCCTGCGTTCCGGCGTAATCGAACTCCGCCGCCTGCCCGATCACGATCGGTCCGGAACCAATCACCAGCACACTTTCGGGTTTCCGCTGTGGACGTGTCCGCTGTCCGGCGCTCAATGCCACCAACCCGCGTATCCTCTCATCGACCGGCTCCCTTCAAACACATCACTCACCCGCGCCAAAGCCTGGCGATGCCGTGGCCGGCATGGCTGGAGGGGCATGTCCAGCGGCCCGGCTGGCAATCAGCTCGACGAATGCGTCAAAAAGGTCGCCGTTGTCCGCCGGTCCAGGCGAGGCCTCGGGATGGAACTGGACCGAGAGCACCGGCAGCCGCTCGCTCCACAGGCCCTCGACCGATCCGTCATTGAGGTTCCGCATGGCGACGTGCCACCCGCCGGTTTCCGGGATCGAATCTTCGATCACGCGGTAGCTGTGGTTTTGGGCGGTAATCGTCACCTTGCCGGTGCGTTGGTCCATAACGGGCTGGTTACCACCACGGTGCCCGAACTTGAGCTTGTCCGTCTCCGCGCCGATCGCCCTGGCGAGCAACTGGTGTCCAAGGCAGATCCCGAAATACGGGCGTTCGTCCTGGAGCAACGACCGCACCACGTCCAGCCCCTCATCGAGGTTGGCGGGATCGCCCGGACCGGGCGAGACGATGACCCCGTCCGGCTCCAGCGCCTCGATTCGTGAGTAGGGTGTCCCGTAGGGCACCACGGTGACCCGGGCGCCGCGATCCAGGAGGGATCGAACGATGTTCCGCTTGACGCCGCAATCGAGCACGACCACATGCGGACCGCTCGCCTCCTGGCCGAAGACATGCTCACCGGCCTCCATCACCTGCCCGACGACGTCCTGCTCGCCAGGCAAGGGTGCAGACCGCGCCCGCTCGATCAGGTCCGCGTCGCTTATGCCCTCGACATTCCGAACCAGGACCGCCCGGGTGTCGCCAACCGATCGAATGTGTCGTGTCAAGGCGCGAGTATCGATCCCGGCGATCCCGGGAATGCCCGCTTCGCGGAGATAGCTGTCGATCGTTCCGGTCGCGCGCCAGTTCGAGGGCTGATCGCTCCATTCCCGAACCACGAGCCCGGCAATCCACGGCTGCCACGACTCGTCGTCATCCGCATTGACGCCGTAGTTACCGATCAGCGGGAACGTCATGCAGACGATCTGCCCCCGGAAGGAGGGGTCGGTGCAGACTTCCTGGTAGCCGGTCATGGTCGTCGTAAACACGACCTCACCGGCAGCGTCGCCTTCGGCGCCGAATCCGCGGCCACGGAACACCCGGCCGTCAGCCAGTGCCAGCGCCGCATCCGATCTGGGGAGAAACGGCGCGATATGCGCGGGTGAAGCAAGGGCGCGTGCGCCTTGGGTCTCAGTCATGGTGACGTTCCTCTCCGTCGACAAGGGTGAGGACAGCTCGCCCCTTCAGCGTCATGCCGAGCAGCGGCGTGTTGGCACTTTTCGTCCTGAGCCGCTCTGGCGTCACCGTCCACTCCTGATCGGGATCGAAGACGGTGACATCGGCGACAGATCCAGGTGCCAGCGTGCCCCGGTCAATCCGGAGAATCCGTGCCGGCTCCAGCGTCCATAACCGGACGAGGTCCAGCAAGGGGAGATGCCCGGCGCGCACCAGTGCGTACGTCGCAGGGAATGCAGACTCCAGACCGCTCAACCCGAACGCTGCCTCCTCGAAGGACACTCCCGTCTTCTCCGGCGCGGCGTGGGGTGCGTGGTCGGTCCCGAAACAATCGAACACGCCCTGCTTCACGGCATCGAGCAGGGCGACGGTGTCCGACACCGGGCGAAGGGGCGGATTGACCTTGGTATTCGGATCACCGGGAAGAGCGGAAGCACCCGGTGCCTCTCCGGTATTGTGCAGTTCGCGAGTTCCCGCTACCCATTCGTCGCTCATCACGAGGTGGTGCGGCATCACCTCGGCCGTGACCCGGACGCCTCGCCCCTTTGCCTCGGCGATCAACGCCGCCCCGCGACCGGTGCTGACGTGGCAGACATGGAGCCATCCTCCCGTGAGCTCGGCAAGCATCAGGTCGCGAGCGATGATGATCTCTTCCGCCGCCGCCGGTATTCCACGGATGCCCAGGCGCCTTGAAACATCCCCCTCGTGCATGGCACCGGAAGCCAGCGCCTTGTCCTCGCAATGGACC
>DASYVY010000562.1:0-3679 GCA_035936535.1 Thermomicrobiales bacterium
AAACGGTCGTCGTGGTCGGCGGGGGGAACTCGGCCGGCCAGGCGGCGATGTTTCTGGCCGGGTCCATCTGCTGTACCGCGGCAACGACCTTGGATCCAGCATGTCGCATTACCTGATCACCCGCCTGGAGCATACGTCGGAAATTCAGATCCATACCGGCGCCGAGGTGCGTGAGCTTCGGGGCGATTCGTACCTGGAATCGATCCTGGTCGAATCGCGGTTGGCACCACCGGAGGAGATCCGTACCCGGGCACTCTTCGTGATGATCGGGGCGGATCCCTGCACAGAGTGGGTGTCCGGTTCGCTGGACCTGGGCGGCAAGGGATTCATCCTGACGGGTCAGGGTCAACACGGTCAGGTTCCGGCGCTATCGTCGCCCTACCAGACCAGCATGCCCGGGGTCTTCGCGGTCGGCGATGTCCGAAGCGGCACGGTGAAGCGGGTGGCGTCCGCGGTCGGCGAGGGCTCGGTGGTGGTCCAGGCAGTACACGCCTACCTGAATGCCTGGGCCCCTAGACAATGACATGGGGATGTCTCGGGGCGACTCTCTCGGGAGCCGGTAGAGCCGCCTGCATGCACATTAGATGTCACACGGGCAATGGACATTGCGGCCGCTGGCGCAAACCCTTCGCGTCCAGGGGACCCCGCGGAATCCTGAGTCAGCCATTAGCGGGCCGGTATTAGGGCGAAGAGTCGTCAGACTGTCACTCCGAGTATCCGTGGAGCAAAGCTGTCACCGGACATCGGCTTCGAGGTTGACCGGATCGACGAAGACGAACCCACCCAGCTCCTCGACCTCGGCCGGGCACTTCTGGGCCACTTCGACCTCACCGTGATAGATGTAGGCGATGGCGCGGTCGGTCGCGAAGATCTCGGGAACCGTGGACGTGTCGCGCGCAAGGAAGTTCACGAAGTCGCGGTTGACGGAGAACAGCAGGGTCACGCCGGTGTAGCCATCGGCATAGGCGGGGGGAACGTCCAGCGCCTCCAGCTCGTCGAGCATCGCCTGACCATCCTCCAGCAAAGCATCGACCTCGTCCGGGGGCATGGACTGTACGGCCCGGACGTCACTGGTAAACACGAACTCGGTGAAGGTGGGATGAGCCGCAAACGTGGCGTTGAACCCCTGGGCGAAGGGCACGAGGTCGCCACAGCGTGGTGCCCGCCCCTCGTGGTAGTGCGGATCACCGTCCGGTCGGGCCGCTGCCGGCATCAACGCCGAGAACGCAATCATCACCGCGATTATCGCCGTCACTCCCCTGCGCATCGATCCTCTGTCCTTCACGGTGTCGCGGGATTGGGAAAGGTGCCTGAGCCATCCACTATACGGCATGCATCAGCGTCGTGGTGATCTCCGACCGGGCACCAACTGGCGCTGGGCCGGAGCCAAGGGACCTTGGCAAGCCTGTCCCAGCCCTATACTATCCATATGGAAGCTATGGTGGTCCTCCCCTCGATCGCCCCCAGACGATGCCGGATCATTCTTCTGCCTTGCTCGATCACATAAAGGAGACCACTGCATGACCGCTGTGCCCGATAGCCATCGCGACCTGCTCGACCGGCCCATCCTGGTTACCCTGGCAACCGTTCAGCCGGATGGCCAACCCCAGGTCACACCAGTTTGGGCCGATTATGTCGATGGACACATTCGCGTCAACACCGCGGCCGGTCGCCAGAAGCACAGCAACCTCCTGGAGCGGCCGCAGGCGACGGTGCTGGTGGTCGACCCGGACAATGGTCAGCGCTACATCGAGATTCGCGGCCGGGTCGCCGAAGCGACCGAGGAAGGCGCCGATGAGGTGATCGATGCGCTTGCGAAACAGTATCTCGGCGCCGATACCTACCCCTTTCGCAACCCGGCCGAGACCCGCGTGACCTTCCTGATCGAACCGGTCCACGTCGTCACCGGCGGCTGATCCAGGCCCTGGTATCCCGACTGAAGAGCGGCCCGCCGGTGCTCACCGGTGGGCCGCTACTCTTGACTCTTGTTCAAAGCATTGAGTCATGCGCTGGGAGTCGGCATGCCGTTTCGCTGCCGTCCTCGGAGTGTACATGCGCTCAGATGCGCAGCGGCATTGCGCTATGATGCAATCCGTCGCGGGTCCCGAAGCGATCGTTCCCTGGCAGCTAGCTGCCAGGGGGCCAGGAGTCACCAAACGGGACCGCTCGGGCGGCACGACGCTGCGTTTCGTTGACCACATTCGCATCATCGAACGCTCATCCGACTCCGCGTTGGCGGCAAGGAAAAGGATACGAACCATGTCGCGTGTAGCCGTCCTCCTTGCGGTCGCCATCGTTGCCTACGCGCTCATCGGGCCCGCCGCGCATGCCCAGAGGTCTACCCCAGTGCCTGATCTCCCGGCAGCCACGGCGCCGCTGAGTCTGAGCACGGTGACGCTTCCCGATGACAACGCGGGCGTTTCCGAGCTCTTCGCGCGGCTCCCCGCCACGGTAGCCGGCGAGCCTCGCGTCGAGTATCCGGAGCAACAGACCGATCGCATGGTCGCGGCATACGGCACGCTTGATCCGGACTTCGGTCCGCCGCTGACGCTGCAGGCCCTGAACTTCGCGACCGGTGACTTTTTCCCAACGGACCTCACCGCCGCCGACTTCGTCGCTGCCGGCGCCGGCACCACCGATTACGACGCCGTGGCATACGGCCAGGATGGCGCCCTCGTCTGGATTCGCGCCGAAACCACCGTCGCGGTTGGGGGTAATGAACTGGGGACACCAACCAGCAGGCGGATGCTCTATACGCTTGCCTGGGGCGAGGCCTCGAGCTCCTGGCTCTTTACTGCCGCCGCGTTCAGCCCGGAGGGGCTGGAGGCGCTGGTCAGTGCATTCGTCGCGACCGCACAAACCCCGCCCGGAACCCCGGCGGCGGAGGCCACGCCGTTGGCATCGTGGCGGCAGGACGCGAGAACATGGATGGGTGATTTACGGCTCCAGGTGATCACGGTCTCCCCGCAACCCTGACGATACCGACCATCCTGAACGGTAATGTGTACCCGACGGACACCCTGTGAACGGTCGTGTCCGAGGCACGAGAGCCGCGCTGGGCCCGGCAGGCTGTTCCTCGCCGAAAAGCACGCTTGCTGCGCCGGTGCCCGGACGGGCATGCTGATCGCCAACTCCCGGAGCCACCGGCCGCATCGCTGCGCGACACCAGGGCACCGGGACCATTCCGGTTCCGTGACGGTTACCCGCAGCATCCGCTTCCCAACTGCCGATCCGCTGGCGGCCGGCATATCCCGCGACCGCACGGACCTGGCTGCAGCATGGAACGGCCTGCCGGTTAACGACGATGTGAGCGCGTCCATCGAGATCGGGAGGTGACTCCATGACGGGCGACCAGCAACCCAACGTCCTCTTCGTCTTTGCCGACCAACTGCGGGGAATGGATCTCGGCTGCGCCGGCAACCGGGAGGTCATCACCCCCAATATCGACAGATTCGCCGCCGGTGGAACGCTGTTGAGCCGGGCATTTGCCAACGTCCCGGTCTGTACCCCGAGCCGGGCGGTGATGCTGACCGGTCGCTACCCGCTTGCCAACCATGTGATCGGCAACGACCTGCCGCTTCCGGACGACATGCCGACGATCGGCGAGTGGTTTCGCGACCACGGGTACCGCACCGGCTACATCGGCAAATGGCACCTCGATGGTGTCCCCCGGACCCGG
>DASYVY010000563.1:0-8912 GCA_035936535.1 Thermomicrobiales bacterium
ACGAGAAACCGCGTCTCCTTGTCCAGCAGCTCGGCGGGGATCACCTGCCGGATCACCAGATTCTCGACATCCGCCGCGATCTGCTCGTTAGTCGGCTCCGGCAGGTGCTGGGTCGATACGACCACCGTGTCGACCCGCACCGGCTTGCCCATTGAATACTCGACGGTCACCTGGCTCTTGCCGTCCGGCAGGAGGTATCCAAGTTCACCGCTCTTGCGTGCTTCAGCAAGGCGCCGCGCTACCTTGTGTGCGAGGGATATCGGCAGCGGCATCAGCTCCGGCGTCTCGTTGCTCGCGAAGCCGATCATCATCCCCTGGTCGCCGGCCCCGGTGAGGTCGAACCTGTCGCCATGGCTGGCACCGGTTCGGGCCTCAAGCGCCGTTGTCACCCCGGCCGAGATCTCGGCGCTCTGCTCCTTGATGGCCACGATCACGCCGCTGGTCGCCGCGTCGAAGCCATGGTCGGAGTGCGTATACCCGATATCGGTGATGACCTGGCGGACCAGCGCCTGCACATCGACATAGGTGCTGGTCGTGATCTCACCGAAAACGACGACAAGGCCAGTCGTCGTCGAGGTCTCGCAGGCGACCCGTCCCATCGGATCCTCGGCCAGGACGGCATCCAGTACCGCATCGGAAATCTGGTCGCATATCTTGTCCGGATGGCCCTCTGTCACGGATTCCGAGGTGAAGAGCAGCTTTTCCGCGGTATCGAACGTCGTCGCCATCGAAATACTTCCTTTGCCCAGCGGCCGGTATGTGCCATGTGCCCCGCGCGAGTCCTAAGTGGTATGCGGAGATGCAACGGAGCCGGTTGCCACGATCGGCCACCGGCTCCCGGGAGTTACCTAGGTTCCGCTCTCCCACGAATTCATGTAGAGATCCTGCTCGGCTGTCAGCTCGTCGATCGTGACACCCATCGCCTTGAGCTTGAGTGCCGCGATCTCGCGATCGATCTCGGTCGGCACTGGATAGACCTTGTTCTCGAGGGAGCGACCATGCTTCACCAGGTGCTCGGCTGCAAGCGCCTGGTTGGCGAAGCTCATGTCCATCACGCTGGCCGGGTGGCCTTCCGCGGCCGCGAGGTTGATCAGCCGGCCTTCGCCGAGCACGATCAGGCTCTTGTCACCAAAGGTGAACTCTTCCACGAACGGGCGAAGGGTGCGGCGCCCCTCGCCTGACATCTCTGCCAGCGCCTTCAGGTTGATCTCCGAGTTGAAATGACCGGAATTCGCCATGATGGCGCCATTCTTCATGGCCTCGAAGTGGGGTCGATCGATCACGTTGACGTTTCCGGTCGCGGTCACCACGACATCGGCGAACGGCGCCGCCTTCTCCATCGTGGCGACCTGGAAGCCGTCCATCGCCGCTTCCAGCGCGCGAACCGGGTCGACTTCGGTGACGATGACCTGTGCGCCCATACCGCGGATCCGGGTGGCGATGCCCTTGCCGCACCAGCCGTATCCGGCAACCACGACGACCCGGCCGGCGAGCAGGATATTCGTCGCCCGGAGAATGCCGTCGATGGTGCTCTGCCCGGTCCCGTACCGGTTATCGAAGAAGTGCTTGGTATCGGCGTCGTTGACGGCGATGATCGGGAATTTGAGAACGCCAGCCTTCTCCATCGCCCGCTCACGCACAACGCCGGTCGTCGTCTCCTCGGTCGCGCCGATGATATCCGCCAGCTGCTCGGAGTATTCCTTGTGGACGATGGTGACGACATCGGCGCCGTCATCGATCACGATGTGTGGCCGATGCGCGATCGCCGCATGGATGTGCCGATGATAGGTCTCGTCATCCTCGCCCTTGATCGCGAAGACCGGGATCCCGGCTTCCACCAGGGCCGCCGCGACATCATCCTGCGTGGATAGCGGATTGCTGGCGCACATCACCGCGTCGGCCCCACCCGCCTGGAGCGTCAATGCCAGGTTGGCGGTCTCGGTGGTGATGTGGGCGCAACCCAGGAGTCGCATGCCCTCGAACGGGCGTGTCCTCGCGAACGTTTCGCGAATCTGGCCAAGCACGGGCATCTCGCGCGCTGCCCACTCAATTCGCCGCTGCCCGGCCGCGGCAAGGGACGGATCCTTGATATCGAAGTTGCGCGTATTGGGGGTGGAAACTGCCATGTGTTGAACCTCTCCCTCAGTGAATGACGAGACCCATGCTTATCGATGCCGCCATCGTGGCGACGTCAGGTTGTCTGATCAGGCCAGGACGCTAGGCGACATGACCGACACTATGCGTCGCGGCTCCCTGCAGGTCTTCCAAGGACACCGCATCGGCGTAATCCGGAAACGCACGCTGGAAACGCTGAAAGAACGCCTCCGCGGTGTAGTGGTGCTCCTGGGGACCGTGATGCTCGATCGCGTGCGTTGCGGCGAGCGCGGCCAGGCGGCCGACCACCGGCAGATCCTTGCCGAGGAGCAGGCCTTTCAGCATGCCCGACCGGAACGCATCCCCGCCACCGGTCGGATCGACAAGCGGCTCAGGACGGGCAACCGGAATTCTGACAATGTCCCCTCCAGCGCGGAGCTCCGAGCCACGGTCGCCGTATGTCACGACGGTGAGAGGCACCTTGCGAGCAATGTCATCGATGGTCAGTCCGGTCTTGCGCTCCATCATCCCGAACTCGTAGTCGTTTCCCACAACAACTTCCGCGATATCGATACCGCGGCTGAGCTGGTCCCCGTCAAGGATCACGATCTGCTGCGCGGGATCGAATATCAACCGGCAGCCGGAGGCAACAATCTCTTCCGCGTGCTTGATCATGGCGTCGGGCGCCGCCGCGCTGATCAACCCCCACTCCGCATTGCCGGCGACATCCGTCACATTCAGTTCCGCCGAGTGATCGCCTGCGCCTGGATAGAAGGACGCAATCTGATTTCCAGCGAGGTCGGCATTCATGAACGATGTGGACGTGAAGTCGTCGGGGACCGTCTTTAGGAGCGAGAGGTCCACGCCGGCATTCTTGAGCACTTCTCCATATGACACGAAGTCGCCGCCCACCGCGCCGACGAGGGCGCAGGGCACATGCAGCAGTGCCAGGCTGTAGGCCATGTTGCCGCCTACTCCGCCGCGTTGTCGCTTCAGGGAGTCAAGGAGAAAACTGACGGACAGCACGTGTGCCTTGTCGGCGAGGATGTGATCCTTGAACGATCCGTTGAAGGACATCACGTAATCAAACGCGATCGACGCACTGATCACGACTTGGGGAGAAGGTGTCACGCCGCAAGGACTCCTGTGCCAACCGTATTGCGCAAGGATGGACGAACGATTCGCCGTAGCGAACGCGTCTGTCAAACAGTGCTGGAAATCGATGTCCGGTGTGCCGCTCACACACCAACATCCCGGTGATCCGGCGGACCACACGGCTGCATCGGTGAGCATAGCATAGACGGCACTAGCGGCCGGAACGCAGAGGCGAATCGTCCCTTAGCACGAACGTTAGGGCGTCTTCGACAAGCCTCGCCGGCACATCCGTCGACTGGACGACCCCGCCACTCTGGAGCGGAAGGATCCAGGTCTGCTTGCCCGCGGCGATCTTCTTGTCGCTCAGCATCCGGGTCGTCACCGCTTTTGGATCTGCTGACGCCGACGTGGGGAGCCCGAACCGCTCGATCAGCGTCGTGATGCGCTCCACGTGCCGGGCATCGATCAGGCTCAATCGCTCGCTGATAAAGAGCGCGGCGCACATCCCGACCGCGATCGCCTCGCCGTGGAGAAGCCGGTAATCGGCCGCTTCGATCGCGTGGCCGATCGTATGCCCGAAGTTCAGGATCGCTCGCAGGCCAGCTTCCCGTTCATCAGCCATCACAACCGCCGCCTTCAATGCGATGTTCTGACGGATCACCCATGGCAACAGGGGGGCATGTCGATCCATGAGAGCGGGCGCATTTCGCTCCAGGGTCGTCAGCAACGTGCCTGATTCCCCGCCAGGAGTGGAAGGTTGAATCACGGCATGCTTGATGATCTCGGCCCAGCCCGAACGGAACTCCCGTTCGGGGAGTGTCTGGAGGAGATTCGGATCAACGAGCACATGCGATGGCTGGAAAAACGCACCGATCAGGTTTTTCCCCTCGGCGTAATTGATACCGGTCTTGCCACCGACGCTGCTGTCCACCATCGAAAGCAGTGTTGTCGGCATCTGGACAAGGCCGATGCCGCGAAGCACCGTGGCGGCGGCAAACCCCATCAGGTCCCCCACCATTCCACCACCAATTGCAACTGCCACATCGCTCCGGCGGACACCTCCCTTGAGCATCCAGTCATATAAACCCGTCAAGCCGCTCAGGCTCTTGCTCGATTCACCGGCAGGAACCCGCATGGTCCCCACGTCGAAACGGGCGTTGAGCGCAGGATCTTCAACCAGATCCGCCACGTGTGGCCAAACATTCTCGTCGACGCCCAGCCACAACCGCGTGGACCGTGGCCACTCTGCGGAGACGATGTCACCTAGCATCAGCCGCGCACCCGGCCTGATCAGGATGCGGGACGACACATGGGGCAGGTCGAGCCGGACGGTTGACCCGTTTCCGGTGCCGAGCCGGACGAGATCGTTGACATCCGCGGCCACGTCGCCCAAGGACCGAGCTCCGACATCGAGCGTCACATCCGCCCGGGCATAGGCGGGACCACGGTCACGTGTCATTCGCCTCAGCGTCCCCAGGGGATCGCTGCCGGAGAGGAGCGGGCGATCGACATCGTCCGCACTGGCCGTCGCCTGGGTGATCAAGCGGTCGAGCAGCACTGCAGGATCGGCGTCGAACCGGATTACCAACGTGCCTGTATTACCTAACCAGTTCTCATCCCAGATCTCCGGATCGAGGACGGCACCACCTCCCGTCGCGATCACCACCTGGGACATGCCCAGTGCCTGCCGCATCGCTGCGCGCTCAAGCGCGCGAAACGCGGCCTCTCCCTGCTCACGAAAGATTTCAGGGATGGACGACCCGGCTTCGGCCTCGACCATCTGATCTGTATCGAGGACCTTCCAGCCGATCTCCCGAGCGATCATGCGGGCGGCCGAACTCTTGCCCGTCCCGCTCAGTCCCACCAGTGCAACGCGTGCAATCATCCCTGCTGGCCCCTGTCAAATGCATATCCGCTTGATCTCTCAGCGCGCATACATGCCTGCCGCAGCTCCATGAGATTCCGCGAGCGTCTATAATCCAATGAAGTGGGACGTACGGGAAGTTTCGAAATCGCCCCCGTGGCAAGCACCGGGGGTTGGGTGATGGGGCGCACGGTTGCGATGCCGAACATTCTGATTGTTGATGACGATGCCGCAATCCGCGACGTGCTTCGAAATCTCCTCGAAGACGAATCGTACGATGTCGAAGAAGGTGACTCGGGCGCCAAGGTGGTGGACGCGCTCAATCGGCCAAATGGCAATCGGCCGGACCTGGTGATGATGGATATCCGGATGCCGGACAAGAACGGTCTGGAGGTCCTTCGGGAAGCGCGGGGCAGCGATCGGGCGCAACTTCCCGTGATCGTCATGACTGCCTACGGCTCGTCCAATGTCGCGATCGATGCCATGCGGTCCGGGGCCTACGACTATATTACCAAGCCCTTCGATCTGGAAGAGGTGCTCCTCACGGTCCAGCGCTTTTTCGATCGCCAGGCACTTAGCAACCAGGTGGAGCAACTCTCCTCCCGCCTTGGCGAGCGGGACCCGAACGAGCTTCTAATTGGCAACAGTCCGGCGATGCAAGAGGTATACAAGACCATCGGCCGGATCGCGCATTCCGATGCGACTGTCCTGATCACTGGAGAAACCGGGACCGGCAAGGAGCTCATCGCCTCGATTCTCCACGGCACCTCGAGCTACTCCCGCGGTCCGCTGGTCAAGGTCAACTGCGCCGCCCTTCCCGAGACGCTCCTCGAAAGCGAGCTCTTCGGGCATGAGAAGGGATCCTTCACCGGCGCGATCAACCAGCGCAAGGGTCGCTTCGAAATGGCCAACAAGGGCACCATCTTCCTTGACGAGGTCGGGGAGATGACGCTGTCCACCCAAAAGAAGTTGCTGCGCGTCTTGCAGGAGCGGGAATTCGAGCGAGTCGGCGGGTCCGTCTCCGTCAAGATCGATACCCGGGTGATCGCCGCCACGAACAAGATCCTGGCTCAGGAGATCGAGGCGGGCCGGTTCCGGGAGGATCTGTTCTACCGGCTCAACGTCATTTCCATCTACCTTCCAGCCCTGCGCGACCGCAAGGAGGACATTCCCCTCCTCGTCGAGCACTTCGTTCACAAGTACCGGCATACTTCCGCAAGCGCTCCCGGCCGCGTAACGCAGCGAGCCATGGAAAAGCTGATGGAGTATGACTGGCCGGGCAATGTCCGTGAGCTGATCAACATCGTCGAGCGGGCGACCGTGCTGGCCCAAGGTGAGATCATCACCGACGAGCATATCGACTTCATGGGCGCGGACAATCGCCGCCTTGTCGATATCGGCGAAAAGGTCCGCCGGGGATCCTCACTCGCCGATCTGCTCGAAGAGGTCGAACGCCAGGCCATTTCCGAGGCATTGGCCGCCACCGGTGGAGATCGCCGGGAAGCGGCATCGATGCTTGGGCTTAAGCTGGCGGATCTCAACAAGAAACAGGCTCTGGCGGGCTGAGCCGCCGGAGCCTGTAGCCGGATCGCGAGCGTCACATCCATCCCCTGATCAGGACGGATTGATGTTCGCCGCACTGTCCTTCTCGTCCATCTCCGTCCGCTCGGAACCGGTCGCATTGTCGGTTCCCGCTCGCCCGGGCAGGCCAAGCCGGTTCGCGGTCTCGGTGGCCTGCGTCACGAACGCCTGGAGCTGCTCCTTGTTCGGCTTCTTGCCAGACCGGTAATAGAAATCGATCGCCCGCCCAACGGAGAACGTCCCCGCATACGCGATCACCACCTTCGGAACCGTCCCAGCGGCGAACGGCAGGAACGAGACGGCTTCACGCGCGATCGTCCTCCACAGGAATCCGGCACCAACGACGGGCACAAGCTCCCGCACCACGGCGGTCTGGTCCTGAAGATCCCGCCCATGCACGGCGGCGATCTTGTAGCTCATCATCACCTGATTCTTGGTCAGCACGATCAGATCGGCGCTGGCGGAGACAAAGCCACCAAGGATCGGGATTACGGCCGGGATGTTGGACACCAGGGCGAACTGCGCATTCGCGCGGGCAGTGTCGTCCACGATCTCCTTGACCGCGGCCGCGCGAAACTCCGGAAAGTGCCTGCCGTACGACGGGGCCATATCGAGTGTCGCGTTGAGAAGGCGGGAGCGGAGGCCAGCGATATCCTCCGGATTGCCAGCCCGCCGGATCGGGAACAGCTTGGCGGACCCCGATCGGACCATGTTCCGCTTCACCCTGTCGATAAGTCCCGTGCCATCGGGATCCGACACGACAACCGCGTCATACCGGGCGGCATCGATCTGGTCGGTGCTGTCGCCGCCTCGCAACTCGATGTAACGACCGGCATCCGAGCCGAAGATCGCTTCCGCGGACGTGCGGGCCGCGTCATCGCTCGGACCAATAACCATGATCCGGGGCCGCTGCTCCGCCCGTTCCCGGACCTCCTCGAAGTCGATCTCCTTCACCACGTTCATGAAGTTGCGAACGGTTCCCACCGCTCCAAACCCCTTGCCACCCAGTTTCTGCATATCAGTCGTCCTCAGATCTCATGTCGTGCCGCAGCGCGCGGGCTCTTGGTCATTTCGCGCTGGCGTAGTCAAGCAATGCGCATGCCGCTCGGCACGTCCGCGCTGAACACGTCTACCCGGCAAGCCGCTTCATCGCCTCGACGAGATCCCGCACGGCTGCGGCAGATCGCTGGAGAGCCAGGTGCTCGGCATCGGTCAGGGTGATCTCGATGATCCCCTCCATGCCCATTCTGCCGAGCTTTATAGGCACGCCCACGAACAGGCCGTCGATGCCATATTCTCCCTGCAGAAGCACGCTGCAGGGAAGAATGCGTTTCTGGTCGAGCAGCACGGCATCGACCATCTCCGCCACGGACGCCGCCGGTGCGTAGAAAGCGCTGCCGGTTTTCAGAAGGCCAACGATCTCCGCCCCGCCATTGGCGGTCCGCTCCTCGAGGGCTGCGATCCGCTCGGCTGCCAGGAGCTCGGTGATGGGAATACCCGCCACGGTCGAATACCGCGACAGCGGCACCATCGTGTCGCCATGCCCGCCAAGCACGAACGCGGTGACGTCCCTGACGGAAACGTCCAGTTCCTCGGCGATAAAGGTGCGAAACCTGGCGGAATCGAGCACCCCGGCCTGGCCGATCACCCGTTCCCGGGGGAACCCGGCGGCATCGAAGGCAGCGTGACACATGGCGTCCAGCGGGTTCGAGACGACGATGACGATCGCCTCGGGTGATGCCTGGACCACCTCCGACGTCACCGACGTGACGATACCCATGTTGGTCCGCAGAAGATCGTCACGGCTCATCCCGGGCTTGCGGGCGATACCTGACGTGATGACGACCACATCGGAGCCGGCGGTCGATGCATAGGTATTCGCGCCAGTCACCATCGCGTCGTAGCCCAGGACCGGACCCGCTTCGAGCAGATCGAGCGCCTTGCCCTGTGGCAGTCCCTCGACGATGTCGATCAGGACCACGTCGGCATAGTCGCGCTGCGCCACCATCTGCGCCGTGGTGCCCCCGACCATCCCGGCACCGATGACCGTCACCTTTGGCCTGGCGGCATGGTGCCCCGACCGATCCACTTCCATCGCTGTTTCCTTTCCGGTCGCTTCTCGCTCACTGCCGGAAACGATACCCTGAAACGGCGCCGGCCGAACGGGTCGCGGCACCAGCCGTGTATCCCGGTGCGGAGACAATCTGGACGCACGTTCCGGCGCAGGATAGCTCCTGGCCGCGAGGCCCTTGTGCCAAGCCGTCCCACGGCTTCGGTT
>DASYVY010000564.1:0-1908 GCA_035936535.1 Thermomicrobiales bacterium
GCCGAGCACGAGGACCGCGCCAAGCGCCGCGACCAGGATCCCGCCCCGGGTCACCAGGCGTCGCCGGTCCATCCCGCCCTCGCCACGTGGCGCCGCCGCTCCGAGAGGTGCATCCTGACGCCGCAACAGCGCGAGCGCACCGCCGAGGACCACCGCGAACGCGGCCGAGGCAGCTCCGAGCACGCTCATCACCTGGACCAGCGCCCCGCCCGAAATCTCGTCCGGCGTCTGGTTGCCGACGAAGAAGAGCATGAACGCGGCGCTCAATCCGAAGATGACGAGACCGGTCGAGATCGCCCGCGTCCACATCGGGCGGCGAGCCCCAGCCGTCCTCCGCGCGTAGGCCCTGCCGACCAACGCCCCGCCGAGCACCAGCAAGGCGATCAGCCCGACGAGCAACAGGGTCTTCGCCTGGCTGCCGAAGATCTCCAGCATCAGCGAGAAGATGCCCATCGGCATCACCAGCAGCAACGCATCCGCCAGGGAATCGATCAGCGATACGATCCCGGTGAAGCTGCGCAGCACGATGAGCACGACAAGCATCGCCACCGCGGCAAGGGCTCCCGCAACCATGCCGCGGCGCGCATCCCGCCGCGCCAGTTCCTGCGGTCCGGCTCCCGCTGATGCTGCCGTTAGTGGGGGGGAGGATCCCACCGAGTGAGGACGGTCCGAGGTGTGTGTCATGGCGACGCGTCGCTCCAGTCCGTGATGAGTGCTGCAACGTGGGTCGGTCTACGCGTGGACTCCATGATGACATATGAATGCTGGGAAGCCACCGTCCGAATCCGGGCCTGTCCCCAGCGTCTACCTCTACGTGCGTCAGAACGTTGCACGAAGGATCGCGTCACCGCTTGCCCTTACGGCGACGGCAATCAAACAGGGAGCTCAGCCAACCCGCGGCCTTCCCGCGACGCAGGGACCGGCCCAACAGGCGATCCCAAAGGGATCGAAGGGACGCTCTCGCTCATAGACAGTCCCGTAGCGACTGATGGGACGCTTCGCTCCATCCCTCCGGGATGGCCTATTGGCGGCCACGGTGCAATGTGGTCCATCAATCACTGCGTGATTACCTATGCGCGAATGCGACCCATAGTTGTCGGTCCTGTGCAGCGAAGCTGCTGCATTGCCCGCGCTGAAGGGGCCGGTTCCGCGGGACCGGGGGATCCCTCGTCTCGTGTCCAATGCGGCTGCCCGATGCAGCTGCCCGATGCGGCTGCCAAGGTGACATCGGTCGAGATGTGGATGCGGCTTTGCCGCACGACGGCAGGTATCAGCCTCTACGTCGCACTGATTGCCTCGGCGGTGGCCTCGTCGATAGGCACGGTCGTCTCGCTGCTTCGGGGCAGTGCTGGCCACGTCTCGCTCTGGACGGTGCTGTCGCTTGCCGCCCTGGCGCTCAGCTTCTCGGCCGGCAGCGAACGCTTCCTACTGGCCACGGAGTCGCTCCTGACAGTCACGGTCGGAGCCTGGTTCCTGCTCAGCACTCGCGCCGAGCGCCCGCTCGCGTACCAGTTCGCCCGACCCTTGCTGGAGGGGCGCCGTCGTTTCTCCTCTCGTCCCTGGAATCAGCTCTGGGAGGAGTCTCTGGGCTTCCGGAGAATCTGGCGCGTCTCTAGTGTGATGTGGGGCATCGCCACCCTGATCGATGCCGTGCTGCGCGTGGCCATCGCCTACACCCTGCCGGTCCGGGCAGTCCCCGCTCTCTCGACGGCCATGTTCATCGCCACCTGGCTCGTCATGCAGGTCCTCACCAACGTCTACTACGCCCGTGCTGGTCTCCGGCCCATGTTGAAAAGCGGGGCGGTTACGCAGGGCAACGCTCTCGTCCAAAGGTCATCGCGAGAAGACCGGAACGTCCCTCCGGGTCAGGGCTCCGGTTCGACCGACAATCGACCGGGAGCGTGATAC
>DASYVY010000565.1:0-2912 GCA_035936535.1 Thermomicrobiales bacterium
CCCCAGAGGTGGTCACCCCGCGCGGTGATCAGCGGGCGCAAGGTCGTGCCAGTCGATGCCGTGGTCACCGATTAAGCGCGGCATCGACCTTGCCATGATCCTGCTATCGATGCTTCACGCGGCACGCACCCAGGGAGACCCCGTTCATGACCAGCTTCTTCAAGCTCCAGGCGAATCTCGATGACCTCACCGACGCCATGCACGCGTTCGTCACCGATCCCCACCCCTCCCGCAACGAACGCCCCGTGATCCAGGAGCTCAACGACATCAATCACGATCTCGTTGATGTGCTCGAATGCATGGTGCTCGACGGAACGGAGGACCGGCAGGACGTCGCCGCGTTCGTGTACACCGTCTTTGGATCGCAGGCTTCTGGTCCCCGGAAGGTCGAATCGTGAGCGGCACGTGACCGGGTCCGCTAATCGGCCGGTACATTTCGGTCGGCGGCGGCATCGGAGATCAGCCGGACTGGCGGCAGCCCCACGATGTCGAACGTGGCGGATGCCAGCCCGATTCCCGCCTTGTCCAGCTCCTTCAGCATGTCACGGCTCAGCTCGTCCTTCAAGTCACGAACGCCGCGGACCGGGGCGATGAACCGCACGGTGAGCTCGAGCCAGTTGTCGGTGAGCCGGTAGTACACCTTGGGGTTGACGGATTGTGGCTGGATCGCGTGACGGCGAGCCAGGTGGTGGATGGAAGCGTCAGCGTCTTCCATGAACTCGGCCGTCCTTGCCTGGGTGGCGGCCAGCATGATCTGTTCGACCCGGTCACGATCGACATTGAAGGGGATCGGGAGGCTCATCTCCTCCCAGATATAGGGGAAGTCGCGGGAGTAGTTGTAGACCGGTTCCGAAAACACCTGGGCGTTGCTGACATTCACGATCCGGCCGGTATATTGGCGGCTGCGCACCCACATCGCGGGGTCCGCGTTCTGGACTGCGGGCGGCTGCCCCATCTCCATGATGGTCGTCTGCGTCAGCCTGATCCCGATCACATCGCCACGCACGCCACCGAGCGTGATCCGGTCACCAACCGTGAACATCTCACCGCGCAGGATCACGATATACCCGGCGATCGCCGTGATCACCTGCTGCAGGGCAAAGGCGACACCGGCCGAAACGAGGCCGATCCCCGTCGCCAGCCGGGTAGGATCGTCGAACCAGATCGAGAGAAAGCCCAGCACGAGTACCAGGAGCGTCCCGATGTTGACGCCCTGGATCATCCAGAAACGGAGCCGGTCGGATGGATTCCGGAGATAGATGTGATGGAATCCCCGCCGCAGACCGCGCTGCAGCAGCATGATCGCCACGAAGAAGACGATCGAGTAGAGCAGCTTTTGCCCGTTCTCGGCGTTGACGCCGACGAGCCTGATCCCGGCGATTTCCATGATGTTCCGTACTCCTGCTCCTGATGTCCTGGCCGGGCCGCTTGCCGGCCCCTTGTTCGATCCGCTGGTCGGGCCCCTGATGGTTCCGCTGGTGTGTAACACAGGTCGGCCCGCTGGTGGGTCCGGCAGGCATTGCATGACGCCGACCCAAGCCGGGGACCGACGCACCTGTGTCATGCTGGGCTGAGCAACGTCCCGGTATCCGTGCCAGGGCGCATATGCAATCACAGCTGGAGGGCCTCTCCGTGCCGTCATCACGCGTCTTCTTCTCGGCGGACGAGGATTACCTTGGAGCGGCATCCCAGGAGTTGCGCGACCTGTTCCCGGATGCGGCGATCAAGCCGGAGGGACCGGATCTCGCCAGCATCGAAGCCGAAGGGCTGGCCATCGCCGGCATCGCGTCCGCCTGTCGCGAGAGCCCGGTGGTGTTCGTCCGGCACCTCTTTCGCGAGGTCGGATTCATCCCCCTGACGGGTGCAACCACCATCGAAGCCGCTTCCGCCCGGGCAATCGAAACCTGGCTCCGGTTGCCCGTCGCTCCCGCGGTCACGCTCCACGTCTGGGCCAGCGGCCCGATCGGTGTGCCCTTTCGCACCGACGAGCTGTGGCGTTCCCTTGCCGAACAGCTCAGCAAGCAGGATATCCGAACGAGTCGCTCCGGCCCGGCGCTTGTCCTCTCGGCCTGCGTGATTCCGGAAGGGATCGTGCTCGGCCTCAACGGGGTAGCCAACGCCCTGACCGATTGGCCGGGCGGGCGCGTCCGGCTCTCCCGGCCCAAAGGACAGATCTCTCGGTCGGAATTCAAGCTGGAGGAACTGTGCAGGACGACGGACCTCCCCCTCCCGGCATCCGGCACGGCGATCGATCTCGGTGCCTCTCCGGGTGGCTGGACGCGTATTCTCCGCCAGCGCGGGCTCCAAGTGTGGGCAATCGACCCCGCCGACCTCGATCCGCGCGTCGTCTCCGACCCGGGAGTCCATCACATCCGCACGACGGCCGGGCGATTCCTTGGGGAGACCCAGCTCGAAGCGGACCTGATCGTCAATGATATGCGGATGACCGTCGAGCTCTCCGTGTCCGTCATGCGGGGGGCGATGCGTCGCCTGAAACCGGAAGGAATGATCATCCAGACCCTGAAGATCACCCCTCACGGCGCCTTACGAACGGTTCGTAATGCTCTCTCGGCCCTGAGCCAGGATTACGAGATCATCTTCGCCCGTCAGTTGCACCACAACCGCAACGAGGTCACGGTCGTCGCCCGTCGTTCTGCCACGCCGCCTGCGAACACACGGGGATGACCCCTGCCGGCATCCGAGGTGCAGAGTTTCGGACAGTCAGGTGCTTTCCAGAACCGGCCCCCAAACAGAGGGTGTCAGATTTTGAGGACAGCTGCCATGGTCGATTCCGGCACGCCCCGCATATGTCGGTTAGCGAGGTTTCCTCCCGGCGTCCGTGTCGGCAGCGGTGTAGGCAATTGCGGGATTCGCCACTCTGGCGCTGTCGCGTTGTCGTGTTGTCGCGCTGT
>DASYVY010000566.1:0-6515 GCA_035936535.1 Thermomicrobiales bacterium
TTTTGATCGAATCCATCGCTTCCGAATCACGATCCTGAAGCGCCGTCTGCAGGGTGGCGTTGAGCTGCCGCATCAGGAAGTCGAAGCGTTCCTTGCCAAGCTTCATCAGCATCTCATTGGCTTCCCGCTGGATTTGACCGGGAAACTGTTCCGGGCGCCCCCGCAGCGATTCAAGGAGCGATTCGGCGTGGTCGGCGAGGTGGTCCTCCAGTCCAAGCACGATCTGTTCGGGCGGCAGGTTGCCGACATCCTCATCCCGCAGAACCCGGACAATCTCGCGGTTGCGAACGTCGGTCAGTTCCTCGATCGGGATCCGGGACGCGACATCGCGGGTCAGATCCGGGTGCCGCAGCAGGATCGCGACCACATGGTCCTCGGTTGACCGGCGGGCAACGCGGTTCGTAAGTTCCGGTGTAACGCCCAGCCTCGTCGCCCTTGGGCGCTCACCGAGTTGGGTACGCCGGGTTTCCGAGAGGACGAGCCGTTCCTCGAGACCCAGGCGTTTGGCCAGCAGGCTGATGTAGTGCCCTTGGACGATCCGATCGGGGATCTGCTGGAGCAGTGGGGAGATGCGGGCGACGACCTCCGACTTGGCGCGGGGGTCAGCCAGATCGATGCCGCTCGTAAGTGTCTCGATCGTGAAGTCCATGAATGGCCTGGCGTTGGCGACGATCTCGGGCCAACGTTCCGGGGTTTTCCGGATCAGCTCGTCAGGGTCCTTGCCCTCGGGAAGGGTCACGATCGCGATGTCGGCCTTCAGCTTCCGCTCAAAACGGATCAGTCCCATCGCGTCCGGGACCGGCGTTTCTTCAGCGTCGAGCGCGTCCCGCATCGTTTCCAGACCGCGAATCGTCGCCATCTGGCCGGCGGCATCGGCGTCCAGCGCGAGCACGATCCGCTTGGCGGAACGCTTGATCTGCGCGACCTGGTTTTCGGTAAGGGCGGTCCCCATGGAAGCGACCACGTTCTCGAAGCCGAACTGATGCGCGGCGATGACGTCCATGTACCCTTCGACGATCACCACCTCGTCTGATTTGCGGATGGCGTCCTTTGCGCGGTCCAGCGCGTAGACGAGACTGCTCTTGTCGAAGATCGGGGTTTGGGGAGAGTTGAGATACTTGGGCTGCCCGTCACCCACGACACGTCCCCCGAACCCGACGACACTCCCGGAACGGTCCCGGATGGGGAACATCAGGCGATTCCGAAACCGATCGTAAAAGCCTCCGGAGTCGCGCTTCTGAAGTAGCCCAGCCTCGAAGGCATCCTCCGAGCTGAACTGCCGGGACTGAAGAAACGTCAGGAGGCGGTCCCACGACTCCGGGGCGAACCCGAGCGTGAAACGCTCGACCATTTCCGGGGAGATCTGGCGTGCGGCGATGACCTCCCTGCCAGCCGCTCCCTCCGGCGACCGGTTGAGGACATGGCTGAAAAAGGTTGCGGCAAGCTCGTTGATCTCCACCAGCCGCCGGCGGTGCTCATCCCGTTCCGGATTGACCGGCGCCGCGGCGTCCAGCGTTACGCCGGCACGGGATGCCAATTCCTGGAGCGCCTCCCGGAACTCGACATGCTCGACCAGCATGTAGAACGTGAACAGGTCACCTCCCTTGCCACAGCCAAAGCAGTGGAAATTCTGGGAGTCCGGAAACACGACAAAGGAGGACGTCTTTTCCTGGTGAAACGGGCACAAGCCTTTGCTGCTGCGGCCCGCCCGTTTCAGTGAAGGAACGTAGGTTTGCACCAGATCGACGATGTCGATGCGTTCGCGAATCTCGGAGACTGCGTCTCGTGCCATGGGCGTCATCCAGGTTGGGGAACGGGCATCAGGCGGTGGCGGCAAGACGCTCGCTCAGCTCGAGCGCATAGCGATCCGTCATGGAGGCGACAAAATCGACGACCCGCCGTTCAATGGTGTCCTCGTCCGCGTCTGACTCGGACGCATTGGGCAGAAGCTCGCTGTGCTCCATGAAGTGATGATACAGAGCAGTCACCACATCATACGCCCGGCGGGTTTCGGGTAGCCGGTTGATCGGATCGTAGACACGCCCGAACAGGAACATCCGAAGTTCCTGCGATGCATCCTCGACCTCCGCCGACATGCCGATCATGCCCTTGCCGGAGACGACATTCGACGACAGCACGATATCGGTGACCATCGTATCGATCCGTCTCGAATGCCGGTTGCCGAGAACGCGGAGGACTCGCTCGGGCACCTCGGACTCGGAGATGATGGCTGCTCTCACGGCATCGTCCAGATCATGATTGAGGTAAGCGACGCCATCGGCGATCTTCAGGACCGCACCCTCGAACGTCGCCGGCTCACCGGACATGTTCCCGAACAGCGATGCCCGGGATTTGGAGTGCTTCAGGATCCCGTCTCGCACATGTTCGGTCAGGTTAAGGCCCCGTCCGTCGCGCTCGAGCACGTCCACGATCCGGAGGCTCTGCTCATTGTGCCGGAAGCCCGGGACGAGCGATGCCAGCGCCCGCTCGCCGACGTGCCCAAAAGGTGTGTGTCCAAGGTCGTGCCCCATCCCGATCGCCTCGATCAGATCCTCGTTCAGCCCCAGGGCCCGACCTATCGTGCGGGCGATCTGCGTCACTTCAAGGGTATGGGTCAGGCGGGTGCGCACGTGGTCCCCGGGCGGGCGGATGAACACCTGCGTCTTGTGCATGAGCCGGCGAAAGCTCTTGGTGTGGATGATCCGGTCGCGGTCCCGCTGGAACTCCGTGCGGAGCGGACTCGGCGCTTCCTCGATTCGCCTGCTCGCGCTGGCCGAGCGCGTGGCAAGGGGAGCGAGGTGGCTTTCCTCGTGCATGCCCAGCGCGGCGGCGTATCGCCGGAGGCGCTCATCGCGAGAGACCGGGACGGTCACGTCCGAGGGCACGGAGGCATCCCTAGCGTCACCAACGCCTGGGCATTCAACTTAGGATGTCCAGTTTCGCCAGAGTTGCCATCAGGCGCTTGCGACCGTGATGCCGGAACTCGACGGTCAGCTCGACATCGTCA
Source organism: Thermomicrobiales bacterium (assembly GCA_035936535.1). Lineage (GTDB taxonomy): Bacteria > Chloroflexota > Chloroflexia > Thermomicrobiales > UBA6265 > CADCWJ01. The sequence goes on from DASYVY010000566.1 coordinate 3,008, forward strand.
CGACGCGGCAGCACATCCTCGATTGCGCCCTCACCGAACTTGGGATGGAAGACCCGCTGCCCGGTCTTGAAGTCCGGAAGGGGTTCCTTGGGAGCGGGCGCATCGTCCAGGCCGGGCGCCACCGTCCAGGATGCGGCGACCCGAGCGGATAGAGGGCCGGAGGAGGCGGACGACATCCTGCCGGCCCCTCCGCCGCGGCCCGCGGACGAACGTGAAACACTACGGACCACTTCGGCGGGAATCGACTGAAGGAAGCGTGATGCGACCCCGGAGTTGTACCGGCCATAGGTCATTCGGCTTGACGCAAAGGAGAGATAGAGCAATGTCTGAGCGCGGGTGACCCCGACATAGAACAGGCGGCGCTCCTCCTCAACCTGCGTCGGGTCGAATGCCTCGGCTTCGATCGCACGGCTGATCGGCAGCAACCCTTCCTCGACACCGGCGATGAACACGACCGGAAACTCCAGCCCCTTGGCGGAGTGAAGCGTGATCAAGGTCACCTGGCTTCGCGCGTCGTCACTCATGGCATCAACGTCGGCAATCAGCGCCACCTGCTCGAGGTACGTCGCGAGCGCCTCGGCGGGATCGACCGCGTCGTAACGCTCGAGATCAGCGCGAAGTTCGAGCACGTTGGCCCAGCGCTGCAGTTCTTCCTCGGTTCCTTCGTTGAAGCTGCCTCGGTAGCCCGTCTTGTCGACAATGGCGTCGAAGAGCTCGGCAAGCGATGAAGTCTGGGAAATGTCCCGAAGCTGGCCGAGCACGGTTCCGATCCGTTGGGCGCTGACGAGTCCGGCATTGGAGAACGCCGGCGGCTGGAGTGGAACCTCCGCACCGGCGCTGGGCACGGTCGCGATGAATGCATCCACCACCGGAACGCCATTGATTGCCGCCCAGGTGGTGGCAGTCTCCATAGCCTTAGGGCCGAATCCCCGTCCGATCGGCATGTTGGCGAGGATCCGGTCGAGACTCAGACGGTCCTGGGGGTTGTGCAGGAGGCGCAGGACCGCGAGGACATCCCGCACCTCCTTGCGCTCGTAGAACCTCACCCCGCCGACGATGCGATAGGGAATGTCGGTGGTCCTGAACGCCTCTTCGATGACGCGGCTTTGCGCCGTCGTCCGGTACATGATGGCGATGTCGTCGCCCTGATAACGACCCGAAGCGAGCAGGCGCCGAATCTCGCTGACAATGAATTGTGCCTCGTGGTCCTGGTCGGCGAGCTCGCGGAGTGCGATCGGTTCGCCCTCCGCGTTCTCGGTCCGCATCCGGCGATCGATGCGTTGCTCGTTGTCCCGGATCAGCCGGTCCGCCGCCTGCACGATCCGCTGGGTGGATCGATAGTTCAGCTCAAGATGGATTTCGGTGGCGGACGGATAGTCCTTCTCGAAGTCGAGGATGTTCCGGATATCGGCCTGCCGCCAGGCATAGATCGACTGGTCCGGGTCGCCCACGACGAACAGGTTGTTCCAGTGGCCAGAGAGCGCCGTCACGAGCACGTATTGCACCCGGTTGGTGTCCTGGTACTCATCGACCATGATGTAGCGGAACTTCTGCTGGTAGCGTGCAAGCAAGTCGGGGTCTTCGTCGAACAGCCGGATCGGCAGCCCGAGCAGATCGTCGAAGTCCACGGCATTGGCCTGTCGCAGGATGCGCTCGTACTCGCGATAGACCCGGACGACGATCTCGTCGTCATACGTCTCTGCCAGATCACGCAGCTCGTCCGCTGAGAGCAGCTGGCTTTTCGCGGCGGAGATGCGTGACAGCATCCGCCTGGGCGCGATCTGCTTCGGATCGAGGTCGACAGCCTTGATCGCCTGCTTGGCGAGGTCGAGTTGATCGCCATCGTCATAGATCAGGAAGTTGGGGAGCAGACCGATGCGATCCGCGACACGGCCCGGGTTCTGGCGGAGGATCCGCACACCGAGTGAGTGGAACGTGCCCATCACGAGGCCGGATGCGGCATCGCCGGAGACCAGGCGGTCGATCCGTTCGCGCATCTCCCGTGCGGCCTTGTTCGTGAACGTCACCGCGAGGATCTGGTCCGGAACAACCCCGCGCTCCTCGATCAGGTAGGCGATGCGGTGGGTGAGGACCCGAGTCTTGCCCGAGCCGGGTCCCGCCACGACGAGAACCGGTCCTTCGGTCGTGACAACCGCACGCTGCTGTTCGGGATTGAGGCCTTCAAGGAGTCTGGAGGCGTGTTCGAGCATCGGAATGGCGCCCGCCTTGGTTGCGTTCAGGACAACGGAGAGGGGACGTGGACGCACGCCGGAGCGATCTCCAGGGTGATCCTCCGGCGGCGTACGTCCATGCCCCGAGTGTAGCATCCGGCACCTCGCGGTACCGTGGCCAGTGTCCGGAAGCTAGTCCCGGAATACTCGCCGGTTCGCTTGGTGATAAAGGACCATTCCGGCGGCTCCGAGAGCCACCGCCAGGCCTGCCGAGGCAACGAGTTGCGGGTTCGGCGAACGTTGTTTCTCAGCTGCCCGTCCGGTCGACGGCAACGCGACAACCAGCGGTGCGTCGGCTTGCGGCTGTTCCAGGGATGTGACCGGCGCGTGCTCACTTGCCTGAACGCTCCCGAGTGAAGACGGCGGAGGGGGATTGGCCGATGGTGCATCGATCACCGGTTGCTCGACCACCGGCGCCCGGGGTTGTTCTACCGGTGCCGGGGGTTCTTCGACTGGAGGCACAGGCGTGAAAGGCGCGGGGTCCTCGTCGTCCTCCATCTTATCGTTGTCATCATCCGGGTCCATGACATTTTCGATGCCGTCGTGGTCGGTGTCTTGTCCGGGGGCGATGATGTTGGGCGTTTCCGCAGGCGGCGGCGCGGCACTGTAGGGGTCAGGATCCGTCGAATCGGAGACGCCATCGTTGTCGTCGTCCGGATCACCACTGTCCGGGATTCCGTCACCGTCATTGTCTCCGGGTGCAGCAGCATGCGATGCGGAGGGTCGGTCACCTGAGGATTGGGGAGCGGCAGAGCCAACCGACGGTGCGTGAAGGAGAAGGAGGATCAGCAGCAACATTACGCGGGCTACGGAACTGTGATTGGGCCAAGGGCGCCTGAGCTTCCGGGGAACTGAAACGGCTCGCGGATCAACGGAGGAGACGGGCACCTCGATCACTGGCATCGTCCGATCTTTTCTGGCGGCAAAGGACGCATGAGGACCCGGTACATGCCGGCGTACGCGGCATGCGTCAGGTGGTCAGTCGTTTGGGGACCGGCGACTCCCTTTCGCAAGGCGAATGGTTTTGTGTAGGCCTATTGCTGCAATCCTTGCATCCGGTGCGGAAAAAGTCCAGATGCCGGAGCCGTCATTTCGGGCTTTCGGGGCGGGGTAGGCGCAACCACGCAGTGCATCCGATTTGACCAGGCATGGCGGCGTTTGTTACGCTTTTCGCCGTTGTCCACGCCGGCGTAGCTCAGTGGCAGAGCAAAGGACTCATAAGCCTTTGGCCGGTGGTTCGAATCCACCCGTCGGCACCACCTGAAAACCGCATAGGA
>DASYVY010000567.1:0-5131 GCA_035936535.1 Thermomicrobiales bacterium
GTTGAGTCCTGAGCAACCACGCCGCCGGGGCGCGTCACCTGGAAGATGGCGGAACCGGCAATCGGTGCCGCGACGGCACCCTTGATGATCGTTCGACGCGTAACCATGGAGGTGATTCTCCCTTGGATAGATCCCGAATCCGGGACCGGTACTTCCCGCCCCGACGTTGGGGCGGGTGAAGGCGCTACCGGGCGCTTGGCTATGATGCGGGGGGTGTTGCCACTCGTTCCAGCCCTCCCAGCACCAGTTCGGACGTGAGGACTAGGATAACGATTGGGATCCCGCCCACAAGCAGATAGGTGGTGTCCAAGAGCGATATTCCGGTAAAGATGAACTGCCCCAGGGTTCGGACCCCGATCAACGACGCAAGCGTTGCGCTGGCGAAGATTTCGACCGAAGCCGACCGCACGCCAGCCAGGATCACGGGGAGCGCCAGGGGCAATTGCACCTTCAGAAAAACCTGCGCATTGTTCATGCCGAGGCCCCGGGCAGCCTCGATCGTGGCCCGATCGACATTATTGAGTCCGGCGAAGGTGTTGAGGATCAACGGGGGCGCGGCCAGGATGATCAGCGCCAGCAGGGCCGGCCGGTATCCGAACCCGAGGATTGGCACGAACACGAAGATCAATGCCAGCGAGGGGATGACGCGGAAGGCGGATATAAACCCGACCGCCGATGACCCCACCCGGGGCGAGCGCGCGAACACCACGCCGAGCGGAACGTAGACCAGCATCGAGATCGCGAGTGCCGTCAGGCTGATTCGAAGATGGGACACCAGAAGCCCATTGAACCGCTCCGGATCGTCACGTATGAAGTCCCAAACCGCTACCAGCCAGTCCATGCGACCCTGATCTCCCGCTGCCGGACCATCATCGCACACCTACTCATCATGTCTATCCCCGCGCTTCCGTTCCAGAACGATCGACACCTATCATGGGCGGTGGCTCGGAGAATGACCGACCACCGAAGATGCTCCCCCGAAGCGACGGCAGCATACCGCCTTCGGACATCTCCCTGTAACAGTTCTGACACCAATCGTCATCTGATTTCCCGTAAGGTGACAGAGGCATTCCGCCCGGGACCGGCGTGCATCTGGCATGACCCGGTGCGCGGTGCCATTCACAGGGAACAGAACGGCTGCGATGCCGGGCAACAATGATTGCGTGAGGTCGAAGCGCGAGAGGGGTCCTACCATGGTGTTCCGGCGGCGTGGGAACAAGAACGAGCCAACATCAATCAGTGCGGATGCGATCATCCGGGCGCAAGGCGTCTCCAAGATCTACGATACGGGCAACTCCAGGCTGCACGCATTGAAATCGATCGATTTCAATGTCGATCGCGGAGAGATGGTCGCCGTCATGGGCCCATCCGGATGTGGCAAGACCACCCTGCTGAATTGCCTTTCCGGGCTGGATGAGGTGAACGACGGCACGATCTGGATCGAGGGGGAGAACCTCGCGGAGATGGGTGACAAGCGGCGAACCAATTACCGGGCGCGACGCATGGGCTTTATCTTCCAGGTCTACAATCTTCTCCCGGTCCTGAGCGCGGTCGAAAACGTGGAACTGCCTCTCCTTGTGTCCGGAAGTCGTCCCGGCAAGGCGCGGGAACAGGCACTGACGGCGCTGGAGACGGTTGGTCTCAGGGATTGGGCCGGACACCGGCCGGCGGAGCTTTCCGGAGGCCAGCGCCAGCGCGTGACAATCGCCCGGTCCCTGGTCAACGATCCGGCCATCGTCTGGGCGGACGAGCCGACCGGCGCCCTCGACTCCAAGTCGGCAACGGACATCATGGAGTTGCTGCGAGCGCTGAATCGGGAGCGCGACCTGACGATCGTCCTCGTCACGCACGATCGCGGTGTTGGCGAGCTTGCCCACCGGATCGTCCGCATGCAGGACGGGGAGATCGTCGGCGAGGATCGCATGGATTCCCACCGCTCATCGCCCAGGGCGGCCATCGCCGACACGCGCCTGTCCGTGGCCGAGGACGTGGCGGCGACGGCTTCGCGCTGATCCCGCTCTCCACCTGAAAGGCCGGTTCATCCATGGAGAAACTGTTCGGCATTCCCATGAGCTCGATCATGGTCGTGCTTCTCGCGCTACTCGCCATCTGCCTGCTTTCCGTCGCCTTTATCGCCTGGCGTCGCCCAGTGATCTTCAAGCTGGGCGTGCGCAACATTCCGCGCCGGAAGGCCCAGACGGCGTTGATCATCGTCGGGCTCATGCTGGCGACACTGATTATCTCGGCCGCGCTCGGCACCGGAGACACGCTGAATCGCTCCGTCACCTCGCAGGCTGTCGACATCATCGGACCGCTTGACGAGATCGTCGTGTACTCGAACGATCCCGAGGGTGACGCGAGTGTCGGCAATGCCTTTATCCGAACCATCCCCGAATCATCTGTCGAGCGTGTGCAGACCGCGGTCGATGGCAATCCCAATGTCGACGCTGTTGGCGGTGTGCTCTTCAGCCAAGCACCGACGCTGAACATCGGATCCGCCGATCCATCCCGCGCCACCACGATGAGCGATCTCATCGAGGTGGCGGAGGGATCGGCGCCGAGCGTCTGGTTGTCCGGTCTCGCCCAGGACACAATCGATCAGCTCGGCGGGCTGTCCGATGTCGATGGGAATGCCGTCGATGTCACCCGACTCGGTAACGGCGGCGTGTACCTCAACGAGAATGCGGCCGAAGATCTAAATGTCGAGGTTGGTGGACGGATCGCCTTTTCCCTCAACAACCAGCTCCGGACGGGCACGGTTCAGGGCATCCTGCCGGAAAGCCTGCTCACCGGTGCGGTGGCGCCTGGTGAACCGGCGATGCTGATGGAGATCGGGCGGTTGCAGCAGATCTCGGGTCTTGAGGGCCAGATCTCGGCGGTCGGAGTTTCCAATGTGGGTGACGCCGAGGCGGGGCTGGAATTGACCGACGAGGTCGTTGAGACACTCGAAGCCGGCCTGGCGGGGGAACCGCTCGGCACCGTCGCGATCAAGCAGGACAATGTCGAGCAGGCGGAACTGATCGCCAACATCTTCGTGACGTTCTTCATCGTCTTTGGCCTGTTCTCGATCGGCGTGGGCATCCTCCTGATCGTCCTGATCTTCACCATGCTGGCGGCCGAGCGCCGGGCGGAGATGGGCATGGAGCGAGCGGTGGGCGCCCAGCGCCGCCAACTCATCCAGCAATTCGTGGCGGAAGGCGCGGGATACACGCTGATCTCCGGCCTGGTCGGCACCGGACTCGGAGTGCTCGCCGCGTTCGGGATCGTTCAGGGGTTCCGGGGGTTGATCGGCGACGCCTTCGATATCACACCGTATGTCTCGCCGCGGAGCCTGGTGATCGCCTACTGCCTGGGTGTGGTGATCACATTCATCGCCGTTGCGCTGTCTTCCTGGCGGGTGAGCCGCCTCAATATCGTGGCCGCGGTCCGAGACATCCCCGATGCGTATGAGGCGCGTCGAAACCGCCGTCAGCTGGTCTGGTCGGTCGTCATGATCGTGGCTGGGACTCTCCTGGCCATCTGGGGCCAGAGTATCGACCTTCTCGCGCCGTTCACGATCGGCATGACGCTCATCCCGTTCGGCATCGCCGGGATCCTGACGTACTTCGGTTTGAATTCGCGACTCGTCCTGACCATCGCCGGGCTCTATACCCTCGGGTTCTGGCTGCTGCCCGACTCCTGGTTCCGGTCGCTCTTCGGCGATCTCAACGGCGATATCGACATGTTCTTCGTGTCAGGTATCTGCATTGTCGCAGCCTCGACCCTGATCATCGTGCAGAACCTCGATGCGATCCTTGCCGGAGCCGAGATGATTGGCGGCCGGGTTCGTGGTCAGCTTCCGGCGGTACGCCTGGCGGTGTCCTATCCGGGCGCGAACAAGGGACGCACCGGGTTAACCATCGCGATGTTCAGCCTGATCGTCTTTTCGCTGGTGATGGTCGCGGCGATCAATGCCAACTTCACGGAGGCATTCCTCAATGATGAGGCGAATGCCGGCTGGGACATCGAGGTCACCATACCCAAGGAGAATCCGGTTCCCGACTTCGCCGCCGCCCTGCGGGCGGACGGGGTGGACACTAGCCGGATCACGGAAGTTGGCCGTCTCGAAGTCCCGGACGCTGGCGCGACGCAAGCGTTGAGCAAGGACGGCGAGTGGCGGGACCTGAGCATCTCGGCGGCCAACGTCGGGTATCTCGACAACGACGTGTTGCGGTTCCAGGCACACGCCACGGGTTACGAATCCGATGAGGCCATCATCGAGGCGCTCAAGACCGAGCCGGGGGTCATGGTCATCGACTCCTTCTCGGCTGCGGACGCTGAGGGGGGATTCGGTCCGCCCCTGCCACAGCTCCCAGGCGTGCCGTCCGAGGGCACCTTCGCGCCGGCGCCGGTCGAGGTCCAGACTGGGGATGGCCAAACACACACCGTCCGCGTGATCGGCGTGATCGATACCACTCTCTCCATGCTGGCCGGCGGGTTCGTCGGCCCCCCAACGTCGGAACAGCTGTTCCCGTCCACCGGGCCCCGTGCCGAGTCCTACTACCTGAAGGTCGCGGATGGCGTCGATCCGGGGGAAGTAGCCAATGAAGTGGAGCTCGCCTTGCTGCCATTCGGGGCGGAGGGCATCGATCTCGAACAGCAGATGGCGGATGACCAGTCCAGCCAGCAGTCGTTCATGTATATCCTCCAGGGCTTTATGGGACTCGGCATGATCGTCGGCATCGCGGCCGTCGGCGTCATCGCCTTCCGGGCGGTGGTGGAGCGGCGGCAGCAGATCGGCATGCTGCGGGCGCTGGGATTCCAGCGGAACACCGTCGCCCAGGCGTTCGTGATCGAAAGTGCGATCATCGTGATCCTGGGTGTGCTGGCTGGCGCGGTGTTCGGCCTCACCCTGGCATACCAGCTGATGACAAGTGAGGACTTCACCGAAGGCGCACCGAGCACGAGCGGATTCATCATTCCCTGGGGAACGATGGTCGTCACGCTGGTTGGAGCGGTCATCGCGGCGCTGCTGATGGCGTGGCTTCCCGCGCGCCAGGCTTCGCGAGTGGTCCCGGCGGAGGCACTCCGGTACGAGTAACCGGACAACCTGACCCAGGTAGGAACATCTCCATCAGCAGACACAGGGACA
>DASYVY010000568.1:0-5443 GCA_035936535.1 Thermomicrobiales bacterium
CCGCTGCCGATCGCGGTGTAGATGATGAACGTCGTGAGGTTCATCCGGCGCAGCCCGGCCGGGATCGAAACGAGGCTGCGGACGATCGGCACCAGCCGGCATAGCAGTACGGCAAATCCCCCGTACCGGTCGAACCAGTCGTTGGCCTTGTCGAGATCACCTTCCGAGACGGCGAACCATTTGCCGTATTTGTTGATCAGCCAGCGGACGCGGCGATCGCCGAACCAGGCGCCGGCGGCATAGAGGATCAGCGCCCCGGCAACGGCGCCGAGCGTAGCCGCGATGATGACGGCCGGCAGCCACATTCGTCCCTGCCCGGCCAGGAACCCGGCGAGTGGCAGGATCGCTTCCGAGGGAATCGGGGGGAAGACGTTCTCGAGGACGATCAGGAGGAAGACGCCGATGTAGCCCAGCGCATCAATCACATCAGCCGCCCAGGAAGCGAGCCCGTCCAAAAATCCCACGATGCGGTTCTCCCCGGATACGAGTAGCGAATGGCGTGCGGCGATCCGATGGGACGCCGGGCTGGACGACGATCCCCGCGCGGGGCGTCCTCAGCGGTGAACCGCCCGGGTGCGACGATGCGTCCCGGCAGGCTCGGGGATGTGTACCCTGTCTTATCGTCCCACGCAAGGAACGCCCATCGACAGCTCCCTGGATCGGTGGACGCCGGTGGGCCGCGGCAGATGCAGTATCCGAGTATCTGACCACCGCGCTGGTGCCAATGGGCATGACGCGCAAAGAGTCGGCCCCGAACGCTTCCCGGGAATTGAGCACATGGTCCATCGGCGCTCTCCGCCATCCAAATGCAGGCGCTCGGCATCGGCTCATGACCCAGTGAATTGGAACATGATCGGGAAGTCCCGCCGATGGCCCGGCGAAGACCATGAGTGCTCCGGGCCGGAGGGCCGCACTTGCGCCATCTCTCGTCCAGGCACGGCTCCACGGCACCTCGGGATGGGGGTCGTCGTTGGCGCGCAATGACGCGATCAGGAAGCACGTGCCATGACTGTCATACGTGAGGACTGATGCGGAAGGGCTAGGGGTCAGCGAGGGGCAGGTGGACCGGGGTAACGCCCAACTTGATGGATGTCAGCCGATGTAGGAAAGGGCTATGGCCAGAACACCGGGTCGTCGTTGGCGGAGACGGTGGGCATCGTCTGGAGGACGTCCAATCGCTCCACGATCTTGCGCTATTCATCCAGCCGAAAGAGATCGATGCCGGCCTCGTCATGATCCCCCGGCGACTGGTACGAGTCGTGGAGGACGACATCATCCCCTCGGCGACGACCCGCGTGGAATTCTCATGCCATGAGCCTTGGCATGATCATCCATGACGTGCTCCGTCCGAACTGTCATGAGTCGGTGCCAGGAAGGACTCAGATGTGGTCTCCCGGAACACCGCCGCTCAGGCGCCGCCCGGGCCGTTGTCGTTGGGCTCGTGCGGCTAGCGTCGACGCCATCTGGTCCTCAGGCGTGTGGCTTCTTCCCGGAGATTGGGCACCATCCAGCCGAGCAGCGCGCCCAGCAGGAAGGTCCCGAGCAACGCCCACACCAGCCGGATGCGGAATTCCCACAAGAGCAGGTAGACATAGACATGTCCCCAGTTCTGCAGCAGCAGAATGAGGGCCAGCACCAACAGGATGAGCGCGGCAATCAGCTTCGGTGTCCAGGCTATCCGCGGCATCTCCGCTCCTTCAATGTCAGTCGTGGCGATCGTGGGTCGAGGATGACTTTCGCCCACCATGGTATACGAGAAGGCGGCCCGCACAAACGGATCAACAACGGCCCCTGACACCTTCCAGGGGCCGTTCCAGTACGTAGGCATTGCGTCCAATTGATTCAGTAACGTCTACGTGATTTCACCGATGCCTGATGGGTGCGCGCGCTTCTAAGATGGCAAGGTCAACACGCATCCACAGACACCTGCATCCGGGCATGTGCACGGGAAAGGGAGGCAGATCAGGCGGGGGCGCCAGGGAAGACGCACTGATCGGTGAGAAGATACCTTTTCAACAAGATCGTGGCCTGCATGCCACGGAAGGAGACACCATGAAGAAGTTGGTCGCGAGCCTTGCCATTGTCGGATCGCTCATGGTTGGAGTAGCTGGGACCGTGTCGGCCGATCAAGGCGGGGTTCCCAATGAGAACTCCTGCATCGGGCGGGAGTTCAGCCGGTTCGCCAACTGGGGCGTCAAGGTCGGTCCACAAGCCAGCGGATTGGCCCAGAACGCTGTTGGGCCCGGCATCTCGGCGGAGGTCCAAGCCTTCCGCGCTGCCACCTGCCCGTAGCTTGACCGAGCCGCGAACGTGAGCAATCACGAACCGGGGCGGCTGTTGGCGCAGTCCCGGTTCGTCATTGCCATCCGGATGCTTGCCCTTGCACTACCGTTGTCATCGGTGGCGTTCGATGCGGCCGATCCTGGCACCCCTCAGACCCTCAACCAAGGTTTGCAAGAATCCTTCCCCTCTCCTCGGCGTTGAACGCGCGCAGCGTCTCGGTCCACATGGCACGCATCAGCGCAGACCCCAGTCCAATAGTCGCTGCCATGTCATTATCCGGATTTTCGAGGATCGCTACCAGATCACAGCGGCCGAGCGTCCACGGGAGCGTGACCAAACGCCGCTGAGGCGATCGACAAGTTGCCGTACCTGCTCAGCGCACTCCGTCGTTTCCGAGATGGACCGAATGCCTCGATCGGTCCAGATATCGAGCATCACGGAGATGGCCATGGTGTACCTCCTCTCAATACACGGTGACGTTGGTTGGGAACCCGATCGCATCATACCTCCGGATTTCGGACACAGTGCCAACCACGACCCGAGCGTGATACCCAACTCGTTGCCGTTGGTTCCACTTGTTGTGGTCGGTCCAGGCACAACACCGGGTCCTGGTGAACAGTCCTGCCGCGCTGGGTTCACCACGGAAACGGCACCTGCATCGGCAGCGTCCTGAACGCGTGTTGTCCTGCCAGCCCCTTGCTCGACAGGAACAGCATCATCCGCCGCGCATCGACCCCTTCCTGCTCGCCACCATCGGACCGCATCGATCCTTGCAGGTACGTACGCGATTCGGGGGTCGCCTTCCAGCCATTCGCGGCATAGAAGCGTGCCAGGTGCGGGTCGCAGAAAAGGGTTGCTATGTCGCTGTCGCTCGCGCGGATGTGGCGGGTTGCGGCTTCCACCACCCGTCGGCCATAGCCTTTGCGACGAGCACCGGGATAGGTGAACACATTGCCGAGGCACGCCATCTCGTACGTCACCTCCGCATGTTCGACGGGTTGGCGGAAGGTTGCCGCGTAGCTGAGCAGCAAGTCGTCCTGCACCACGAAGAAGTGAACCGGACGCAGCTCGGCGGGGTAGGTCTCGCGAAACATTCCGCCGTTGATGAATGGCCACTCCACGCGCATGAACGACACCGCCTGCCAGTTGAGCTCGGGCGGAACCTGGTCGTGGGGATAGGTCAACAGTTGGCACATCGCTCGGCGCCTCCTTGGCGGACAGAGTGTGCAGGACGGGTCCAATTAATGGCAACTAATGGCAACCGGCAGATTGGGCCAACTCGATATGGCACCTGGTTAACATGGAAGCCCGCCCTTGTTGGGCGGTAGCCCTGCATGGTCAGGAAAGGGGCGCTGGCTTCGGCGAAGCGCATCCGGGGTGTGCCATCCTCAGTGCCGAGCGGACCGGCAAGCACTGTTGATGACCGTCATGCTGGAGGGACGAGGTGGACCCGTTTTCCTTTGTATCCGGGAATCTTCGAGGATGGTCATCTCCGGATCAGGACGGAGAACATGCCTGGCACTATCGCGCTCCCTTGTATGCCGCCTTGCTCAGGGAACGCTCGCCCGCCTTGATCGGCTTTCAGGAATTTCTCGAGACCAACCACGGTGACCTTGAATCGGCCCTGCCCTTCCATGCCTGGGCAATGGGTCGCCTGTGCGGCACGAGGGAATACGTCCCCATCTACTGGGACACCCGGCGCTTCCGGAGCATCCGCACGGAGAGCTTCTGGCTCAACCCATGGCGAGAGATCAAGGCCGTTGGCTGGGACGCCCAGAACGAGCGGGCAGTGACGTGCGTGGAACTCGAGGACCTTGAGACCGGCAACCATCTGCTCGTCGTCAACACCCACCTCGACCACCTCGGTGAGGTGGCACGGGTGCGCGGAGCGCGTCTGATCCTGGACTTTCTTGAGGAATGGCCCCAGGCGATGCCGATCATCCTCATGGGCGACTTCAATTCAAGCCCCTATCGCCCAATTCGCAGGACCGCCTTCACTCCGCGCACGTTTGGCCTGTTCGCCGTAGCGGGATTCATGGACGCCTATCGATCCGTGACCGGTGTCTGGCCCCCTCCCGCCACCTTTCATGATTACCGGGGCACCGAGTATGTCCCCGATCAACACGGCACGTGGTACATCGACTGGCCGCTCACGCGGAATCTGCGTGTTCTCTCGGCGGAAATCATCCGCAACCCGCCGGGGACACATCCGGTCAGTGACCATTACCCTGTCGAGGCCGTCGTGACGTACACCGGGGAGTCATGAGTCCAGTGGACTGGCTGATCGATCGAGAGGGCGATGCCGCGCGCACCTGGGTGGCGTCATTGCCCGCGTTGATCGAGCGGATGTGCAATCGGTGGGACCTCACGGTTGCTGGGCCGCCGATCGGCGGAGGAACGTTTGCCATCGTGATCCCGGTCGTGGGCGGTGGCGTCCGGGCGGCGCTCAAGTGCGTCTGGCCCGGGACACCGGTCCAGGAGGAGGTGGAGGCGCTCCAAGCGTGGAATCGACGCGGCACCGTCCGGCTCCTCCGATCGGATCCCCTTGCCAACGTTCTCCTGCTGGAATGGCTCGATCCGGAGCGCTCGCTGAGCTCCCTGCCGGCTATGGAGGCGGCACCGATCGCCGGGCGGCTGATCCGGACGCTGGCGATCGAGGCTCCGCCGGGTGTGCCACGGATGGCGGATCGGGTCGAGCAGGCCATCACCGCGATGCTCCTTTGGTCGGACGCGTCGGAGCGGCCATTTCCACAGGCGCTGCCCGATGCGCTGCCCGACGCGCTGCTGAGCCGTGCGATCGACGCGGGACAACGCTATGGTCCGCGTTCGGCGCCGCTGCTCGTGAACTGGGATCTCCACCACGGCAACATCCTCGCGGGGGAGCGGGAACCGAGGCTGGTGATCGATCCGATGACCGTCGCCGGGGATCCCGAGCTGTCGATCTGGCCGATGCTGCTGCGGCGCGTCGACGAGATGCCGAACCCGGGCGCGCTACGGACCTTTTTCGACCGGGTGGTCGAGGCGGGCGGGCTCGACCCCGAGCGGGCAGGAGCCTGGACACTGTTCCGCGCCGTCGATTACTGGCTCTGGAGTTTGGACCACGGGCTCACGGAGGATCCGGTCCGCTGCGCGACGATCATCGACTGGCTGGCGCTTTAAC
>DASYVY010000569.1:0-2967 GCA_035936535.1 Thermomicrobiales bacterium
TAGCAGCCGGTGAGCGCTGGTGTCTGTTGTGCCGGCGGAGCGCCTGAACCACGGGTCCGGGAAGGGGGAGGACGCGCTTGCGGGCCGATGTCTTGGTCGGCACCAGGTGCGCGGCCGGTGGCGTGCCGCTCCACTGCAGCAGGTTCCGGATCGAGAGCGTTCGCCCGTCGAGGTCGACGTCGGCCCAGCGGAGCCCGAACACCTCGCCCTGGCGCAGGCCGAGCCAGACCGTGACGGTCCAGAGCGCTTCCAGGCGATCGCCGGCCGCGGCGACCAGCAACCGGGACAACGACGCCGCCGGGACCGGCTTTGCCTCGTAGGCTTCCAGGGTCGGCGGATTGGTCAGCGTGGCCACGTTGCGGGGCACCATGTCCTACCGGATTGCCTGGCTAACAGCCGCGCGCAGGATCCCCCGGATGTTGAGCAGCGTCTGGCCAGATGCGCCGGCGTCACGCTTTCCGTTGAGCATCGTCTGAACATGCAGGGGAGTGACCTTGTCGAGCCGGTGGCGTCCCAGCGTCGGCACCAGGTGCACGCGGACGCTCGTCTCGTACGCATCGTATGTCCGGGCCCGTCGCCGCGGCTTGGCAACCTCGGCGAGCTACCGCTCGAGGAACTGTTCGACTGTCGGGCTGGCACCGGCAATCGGCATGCCGCGCTGCTGCTCGTGGAGGAGCTTGGTGATCTTTCGGTTCACCTCGGCGCGGGACTTGCCCGACATGTACTTGCGGCGCTGCGTGCCGTCTGCAGACCAACCGATCGACAAGGCGCCACGCCAGGTGCCCTCCTTGGTCTGGTAAATCGATCCTTTGTTGTGGCCGCGCCGCCGCTTCTTGTCGGTCATCGATCACCGTGTTACTCGGATTGAAGATTCGAACTTTCGAAGAATCTCCAACAGCCTGAGAATCAAACGAGGTACGAAATTGACGAAATAACCCCTGGTGCCGGCGGTGCGTCGCTCACCGGGTTACGTGACGGATCCCACGTATTGTTTAATGAGATCGACCACTGCCCCTACAGCCACGCCCTCGCTGGCTCGAGCGCTGAAGCGCCCCATCCACCCTTCGGCTCTGTCGCCAAACGTGAGTTCGCCAGCCGCTTCTTGGTCTTCGTCCAAAGCACCAGAAAGTTCTGTAATGTCGTCCGGGGATAACCCGAGTTCTTCAAGTGCGGTCCGGAACGCCTGTCGATCGCCTGCAGCCGGTCCGGCATTGATTGTCTGTGAAAAATTTCGGCTCGCATGTGTAAAATTTACGTAGCCACCGTGAACATTCATGACCACTCCCGTCGCGGGACTGTCCATCAGAGCATGGATACGGTTAGCGCCCGGCGGAAGATTCACCGCAAACGGGTCACCCCTGACGTACGCATCCAGCACTTGGGTCGGAATGTTGATTACCCATCCGGACCTGCTGTCATCTCTTCGCAAGTCAAGTTGGCCCTCCTTTCCGAGTGCCTGGACGTGACTCCATTCCGGCTGATAGTGACCCTCCAAACCAGGATGGAGAATTCTGGGGCTTGCCTCACTCACAGCCCAAAGCACTTCGAATTCTGATTGGTCCTTTTAAGTAAGCGTTGACTAATGTTGCAAGGACTTCATATCGGGCATCAAGCACGGGGGAGCGCCGGGTGTTCAAGCTACGGAGGTATGACAGTGCTGCCTGAGCCTTCGACTGAAAATCCGCAAGCCGGTACCTCCAGTCGGGGCCCCCACCGTAAATGTTTTCGTTTACCCTGTCGGAATCTCCAAGCTCCAAGTGCGAGAGATCCTCCTCAAGGAGGCTGGAAATCCGATGCAAGATGTTATTGTAGCGATGCCCAACATCGGTCTGGATGTTCCAACTCGAATAGTTACTTATCATTCCAGACAGTTCCGCGATCAGTAAATCAGCTTCCGCTCGCGCGGATCGGCTCGACATGATTGAGATGCCTCTCAGTCTGGGACTTCCGATTTTGACGAGCTAAGTACCGGGGCGTCGTATTGGCGAATGAAGCCAGGGATGGACTAAACGAGGTACACGAACTAAGTCGCTGCGGCGTCACCCTCGCTGCGGTATCACCGCACTGACCAGGAACCTTGTTGCCTTCTTAGCCGGCGTATGCCTTAAAGTCGGGAGTGGCGATCACGTTACGAAAGTAAAGCTTCTCCAGCCCTCTACTCGGATCGCTCCGGTGTACGCGATGGGCGGTGGCTCAAGTTGCCGTGGCGGCCGCCAAGGGTGATACCTCCAGCTCCGATTCGAGGTCTTCGATCGCGACCGATGAGCGCCGGACGAAGGCCCGCCAGTTGAGCCAAGCCGCGAGCGGGATGGTCAGCAGGTAGGCACCCCAGATCCATTCCGCCCCGGCATCGAACCAGCGGACTCCCACATAGGCAAGCACGACCGTGGTCCAGGTCGCGACCACGCTGCGCACCATCGGCGAGCGCGTATCGCCGCTCCCCCGCAGCACCCCCGTGGTAATGAGGAGCATTCCGTAGCACGGGAGCAGTACGGCGATCACCCGCATCAGGTTGACGCCGGCATCCACCACGTCCGGACCGTCGGAAAAGAGCCGCAGCACCGGCCGGGGAAACGCGGCGAGCACCACCATGCCAAACCCGGTCCACATCAGCGTCCAGCGCCGGATGATACGCGCTGCGATCAGAGCGTCCTGAGGCCGTCTCGCACCATAACTCTGCCCGGTGAGGGCGGTCAGCGTGATCGAGAGCGCCAATGAGGTCAGGAACCAGATTTCAAGGGCGGTGAACGCAATCTGGTTGGCGGCCATCACCGTCGCGCCGAGGGCGGCGACCAGCATGGTCAATACGGCAAACCCGCTCTCGTTGGAGAGATTCTCGATTCCAGCCGGGACCCCCAGCCCGAAGATCTGATGGCCCACCGGCAGGGACGGTCGCCAACCATGCCAGCCGGCCAGCGAGACCGCGGTGCCGCCTGTGATCATCCGCGCCAGGAGGTAGGCGAGTCC
>DASYVY010000570.1:0-5034 GCA_035936535.1 Thermomicrobiales bacterium
CGATTGTGCACGCGGCGATGGTCTGCTGTACCCACTTGAGCGCCGGGGAACGGGCGTAGATGCCATTGATTCCCAGCATGATGTTCACGATGCTTCGACCGATCCGGCAGAGCAGGTCGTGGAGGGTGAGGAAATCATTCCGTTCAGCGAGCATCTCAAGCCAGGCATGGGGACCGAAGCTAAGGTTGTCCTGGATCCTGGCGATCCTGAGCTTTTGGGGATAGGTCCCAATGCGCGCCTTCCATGAGGCGAGCAAGGGATGACCCTCAAGGGGCAGCCCGTCCTGGAGCGTCCCGAGCAGCACCTGATGTTCGAGTGCGGGATCGCCGTGACCGATGGCGGCTGTGATGGTGTCTTCGACCGAGGCACAATCCAGATGGATCGGATCAATCTTGATGCCATCCCGGATGCCGTCCCCTTCCAACGCGCCAACCGGGGAGGGGTCCGGATAGGAGCGCCAGTCCGACAAACCAGCGAGAGCGGCGAGGTCGGCACGGGAGCGCTCCGGCGGCACGATACGCCAGAACACGCCAATTTCCACGTCCGACCAGCGATCGGCATATCCCCTCGCCACAGATCCCCCGACCAGGATCGCCATCGCATTGGGCGCGGCAGCATACGTCCGGCCGATGCGTTGAGCGATGCTCAACCGGCGTTCGACCTCCCGCGACGGATGGAGGGGTTTTCCTGATGCCGCTGACCGCTCCGACCGCTCAAAATCGGTCTCGCGGGTTCCCATTTCCATCCGCTCGTTGCCCTCTCCATGGTGCCTCGCTGCGGCACGGTACAATCGTACCTGAGCGAGGTCGCGATAGACGGCGGCACAAGGTCGAATCCGGTCCCTGAGAGCACCGCCGCCGGGCAGGTGTCCAGGAGGACATGGCTGCAAGGAGGAATCACGGGTGGCGCAGATGGATCCTGAACCAGCATTCGATCAGCGTCTCATCGACCGCGCGATTGCCTATTTGCAGACGCGGGACAGCAGACTCTTTCCGTTTTCGGAACGGTTCGACGAGGCGCAACTGAAAGCGTTCGTGCATGATCTCCGCGTTGGATTGAGCGATCTTACCGAGAGCGGCTCCAAGCGGGGGACATCGGCTTCGGGATTCATCGTCAGCGACCAGCGACTGCAGGACATCATCAACGAATGGGCGGCGGCTGGCGGTGCCTGGCCGGCCGGGTCCGATCCTCGCGATCCGTTCACCGCGTTGACGGTCGGCGATCCGGAAGAGGACGAGGTGCGTGACATCGACACCATTAGCGGAATCGACCCCAGCATCCCGGTTCCACCATCCAGATAACTTCGACCGGAGACGCCAACACCGAGACCCGGGCAGGATGCCCGGGTCTCGGTCTTTGTCTCGCAACCTGAGAGCGGTGCTTTACGGGTGATCGTGAGGTCATCACCGCTAAGGCTTGATGGCTCTTGGCTTCGTGGCCATCCGGTCGGCCTCAGGATTCCGGCGTGCTCTCCGTCGTGCGGGAATCGCGCAGGGTGGGAGGACTGTCGATGACATAGACCGTGACACCGGTCGTGTTCTCGCCGAAGATGGGAATATTGCCGGTGTCGCGCTCGAACACCGCATAGCCGTAGAGATCGGTGCCGCCCTCGGGTGTCAGGCCCAGCACAACCGTGTCTCGCTCCTCCCAGCCCGCGGCGGCATCGAGTTGGGCACAGGCAACGATGCTGTCGGAGTCACCGGCGCGCGCACGGACGGCGATCACGCCCGGGTTATCGATGCCGTCCTCGTCCTCGCTCTCGTCGAAGAGTTCATCGAAGGTCGCGTCGACCTCGTTCTCGGCCTTCCAGACGGTTGTGAACTGGCCGGTTGACCCGGTGATGATTTCGACACCTTCGAGCACGCCATCGCCGTTCTCGTCGAAACCCGTGTCGAGCACGCCATTGCCGTTCAGGTCCTCGCCCTCCTCGAGCATGCCATCGCCGTCTACATCTTCGCTGAGATACGCGTCCTCATCCGCATCGAGCACACCATCGGCGTCGATGTCTCCCGAACCGATCTCTTCGAAGTCTTCCGTCAACCCCAGGACGTTGGCATACCGTGCTTCGAACTCCAGCGAGCCGACTTCGGCCTCGGGTTCCAGCACGGGGTTGTCACAGGTGCCGCCGTGGAGTGCCACATTGGCGCCGGCGAGGTTGACCCGCGTGGCGGGATCCGCCGTATTCTGAGCGATGGTTGTCGAAGCAACACTCAAGCCGAGACTCGCCGACAAGCCCAGGACAGCGAGCGGTCGCACCAATCGATTCCCTGGTCGGATCGTGTTCAAACGCTTCACGAGCTTCTCCTCTCCCGGTCCAATTAGCTAGTCACAGTACCGACATGAACGCTGGATTGTCAGGTACGCTCTTCGGCAAGGTCAAGGCCCGTGCCCCTAAGCAGGGTCTGGTGGAGTCAAGCCATGAGGGCGCACAGTCGAATACCACTCCGATCCGGTGTAGGCGATCACCTCTGGTCTCCGACGAGCCGAACGAAGGGACCGAAGGACAGACAGAAGACGCGGACTTGACCGTTTGACCAGGTACAGACCACTGATGACCGCGATGTGCTCGGCGGCGTGGCACGGTTCGTGACATCGAGCTAGGGCACGTTATACGCGGAACTCAGGCGTGTCCGGGTATGCTATAGCCATCGGCCGGTAACACCAACGGATAGCGCTACGTGGATCAGGCTCGCCATAATGTGGCAATGAGGAGGATCTCCGGCATGGTGACGTCAGGCGGCTTGAAGGAGCCAGAGAGTAACCCCGGTAGCGCCGACCGGCTGGGGTTTCGCGCCGGGAAGGCGCTGGCGCGGTTCCGATGGGTCGTGATCGCGTGCTGGGCAGTGCTCCTCGCGGCCAGCCTATTCCTCGCACCACGCTTCGAGGAAAACCTGACGGGACCGCCATTGGGCGTGAGTGGTTCGGAATCTGAACGCGCCGCGGATATCCTGAAGCGCGAATTCGACACGTCCTTCGGCGAACAGGACCTCGTCGTGTTTCAGTCCGATACCCTTACCGTGGAGGATCCGGCTTATCAGCGGATTGTCGAACGAACGCTCGCAGCCATAGAACCCATGCCACTGGTCACGAACGTTATCGGGCCGTTTGATCCGCTTGCCCAGGAGCAGGTGTCGCAGGACGGCAGGGTGGCAGCCGCCGTAGTCAGCCTGGGTGGATCCGCCAAGGATCGACAGCGGTTCGTTCCCCGGTTGATCCGGACCGCGGAAGCAGCGGCATCGCAGGACGTACGAATCTATGTAACGGGCAGGACGCCCCTGTTGGCCGATCTGGTGCGGCAGGAACGCGAGGATCTCAACCGGGCCGAGCGATTGGGTCTGCCAGTGGCCCTGGTCATTCTGATCATCGCCTCAGGCACGCTGGTAGCGGCGGGCATTCCGTTGCTGCTGGCCATGGTTGGCGTGGCCGTGACTTTCGGGGTGCTTGGCGCGGCTAGCGCATTTGCCGGCCTCTATTTCAACCTGTTCGTGCCCAATATCGCGACCATGCTTGGGCTCGGAGTGGGTATCGATTATGCCCTCCTGATCGTGGCCCGTTTCAGGGAAGAACGAGTGCGCCAGCCGGACGCAGCCAGCGCGGTCGCCGTTACGCTGGCGACGGCAGGCAAGACTATCCTGTTTTCGGGAGGCACGGTCCTGCTGTCGCTGTCGGGCCTGCTGCTTGTCGATGCGCTGATCTTCCGTGAGTTGGCCGCTGGCGCCATGACAGCGGTGGCAGTGATGCTGGCGGGTGCCTTGACCCTCACGCCCGCGGTTCTCGCCGTCCTCGACCAGCGAGTTGAGCGGCTGTCGATCATCAGGTGGCGACGGCAACCCGGACATGCGAGTACAGGATCCGGATTCTGGGCTCGCTGGGCGTCGGTCATCATGCGGAGACCCGCTCTGTGGACGATCGGCTCCGTCGCGGCGCTTCTCGCGCTGGCGACGCCAGCTATGGATATCCGGCTGGGCCTGAACACGAGCACCAACGAGCTGAACGATCGCGCAGCCGCGCGAGGACGCGAGGTGCTGGAGAGCGAGTTCAACGAAAGCGAGATGTCGCCAATCCCTGTCCTCGTGGTAGGCCCGGATGGTCCCCTGAATGACGACCAACTCGACGCGGTGGCGCGGCTTACCACCCAGATTGAAGCGGATCCGGAGGTCGCAAGCGTCCTCTCCGTGACAGGGATCCTCGATCAGTTCGTCGGTAATCACCGGGCCGCGACGCTTCAGGCGGCCGAGAGCAGACTCTCCTCGGATGAGCGACTGTCGGAGTTGGTGAATTTCGACAGCGGCGACAACGTCGCCGTTCTGCGGGTGGTGCCTCATTCCCCCCCGGATTCAGAAGACGCCCAACAGTTGGTGAAGCGTATCCGCGACACTATTGCTCCGGGAGCCGTTGGTGCTGCCAGTGTCGAGGTTCTTACTGGAGGCCTGAGTTCGCAGATCGTGGATATCTCGGACGAATCGTCCAGAAAGCTTCCGATCGTGGCCGGAGTGGTGATGGTCATGTCATTCCTGCTCCTGGTCGCGGCGTTCCGGAGCCTGGTCCTGCCTCTCAAGGCAATCCTGATGAACATGCTCGCGATCGTGGCGGCATACGGCCTTCTGGTGACCGTGTTCCAGCGCGAGGGGGACGGCCTGCTCCATCTGACCACCACCCCGACTACCCAGGTTTACCTGCCCCTGCTCACGTTCGCCATTCTCTTCGGCCTTTCGATGGACTACGAAGTGTTCCTGCTCGGGCGTATGAAGGAGGAGATGGACCGCACGGGGGTGAACAAGGTTGCCATTGCCAATGGGCTGCAACACACGGCTGGCGTGATTACTTCCGCCGCGGCGATCATGGTCGCCGTTTTTGCCGCATTCACCTTCGCGAGACTGACGGAGGTGCAGCAGCTGGGCTTCTCGCTGGCGGTAGCAGTTCTCCTGGACGCGACTTTGGTCCGCTTGGTGCTCGTGCCCGCGGCGATGCAGCTCATGGGCGACTGGAACTGGTGGTTCCCCGGGTGGCTGAATCGCTTTGTACCTCGCATCG
>DASYVY010000571.1:0-11874 GCA_035936535.1 Thermomicrobiales bacterium
CCCTTGGCCTGACCATGCGCAGTCAGTCCACGGCCTTCGCAGATGTCTCCGCCAGAACAATACCACGCACCCCTGTCAGCAAGGCATAATGCGCAGGACGCAACACGGGGCCGACGATACGTCGGCCCCGTGTCTCTGGACTCCATCGCTGTCAGGTTCCGGTGGCCTCGACCGCCTCCAAAACCTCCTCGTAGGCCGCTATCAACTGATTGTCAAGCAGCGTCGTGAAGACATCCTCGGGCACGACGTTTCCGGCGTATGTGTATGGCAAGGCGACATCGGCTTCGGGATCGAGTTCCACCTCGATCGTGGGGTCGACGCCCTTCTTCCAGATTTCCTCGCCTTCCGCCGTCAGCCAAAGCTCCGTTCCAAGAACGGCCAGGGAGCCATCCTCGAGCTCGAATGGCAGCAGGACGGTGCCAGTGCCAAACGTCGTGACTCCCAGCACCTCACCTCGCTCGTTGTCCCGGATGGACGAGGAGACGATCTCTGCGGCCGAGGCCGAATTGTCGTTGACCAGAACCACCAACGGTCCCTGCTGCCACTCGCCGTTGGATCCGACCGTGCGCACTTCCCTGATTGCCCCGTCGACATCCTGCTCCTGGTAGAGCACCGTGTCATTGGGAAGAAACTGCGATCCCACACCAATCGCCTCGAACACCAGGCCTCCTGGATTCGCGCGAAGATCCAGGATCACACCCTTGGCACCGCGAGCCTTGCCTTCGCGGAGAGCTTCCTGCACACCCTCGGTCGCCCCGCTCGAGAACTCGGACAGCCGAATCCAGAGGATCTCCTCAGGCAGCATCGCCCACGACACGGGGTTGAGGTCAATCCTGGAACGGGTGATGGTCACCTCATAGGTGTCCTCCTCACCCTCGTGCCGGAGCTCAAGGGTGACATCCGTGCCTTCATCACCACGGATCAGGTTGCCAACATCCTCGGGATCGTCGATCTCGGTGGTGTCCACCCCATCGACCGCCACGATCTCGTCCCCGGCTTCAATCCCTGCCTCGAAGGCAGGAGAGCCCTGGATCGGCATGATCACCACTGGAGGCGACACCTCCGTGTCGATCTGGATGCCGATACCGATCAGCTCGCCGCGTGACGATGCCTCGAAGACGTCGGCCTCCTCGGGATCCAGGAACGTCGAGTGGCCCTCGTCACCAAGGGCGTCGATCATCCCTCGACTGGCACCGTAGATCAGTTGCTCGTCGGTGACCTCGTCGGACTCAACGTAGTTTTCACGAATCAGGCTGTAGGTGTCGCTGAGAATGCCGAACTCGTCGAGCTCCGCCAGCTCATTCCCACTCTGCGCACCCGCAGGCGAGAATTCCAGAAGGTAGCGATCGATCCCTACCCCCGCTCCCATCGCCACCAGGAGCAATGCTGCCGTCACGAGCGCCCGCAGATGCAGCGACGCGGTTCGAACCAACCCATTGCGGCGCGGGGTGGAGGGCCGAGGTTCGGGTTGCGTTTCGTGGTCCATGATGTCTCCCGTGGAATAAACGCGAGCGGATGTCAACGGCCGAAACGCGCCATCATCGGTCGGCTCTGTTCTGGACGCCGGTTGGATCTCCGTGGTTCCATGCTCCGGGGTGATACGGCGAGGGGTGGGCGAGTTCGAACGACGCGATGGACAGGAGTATCACCGTATGGCCATAAGCCGCCCCGATGCCCCCGTAACGATCCGGTTCCTGATTGAAGACGAGACGTACGACGCGACCGTCCGCCGGGGGCAGATCATCCACGAGGCATTCCATCTCGCGCTTCCTTCCAAGTATACGGTGGGATGCCGTCTGACGTTCTCTTCCGTGACTGGAGAGGCGATATTCGCTGACAACTTCGCTGGACAGATCGAGGACCATTTCCCGTCGACCGGCATCACGACAACCGCCACACCGATCACGGGCACGCCCGGACCCTGGCGCACGATCGGCTTCGACCATCTCGCCATCTCGGTCGCGGACCGGGCGGACGCTACATCGTTCTTTACGTCTGTCGTCGGCATGCGGATCATGCGGGATGATCCTCACCTCACTGTGTTGGCTACCCCCTCGACCGCGCTCTTCCTGTTCGACGCGGGCAGCGACGAGCCGCTCTCGCCGGACCGTCCCTCCTCCTGGCATCACATCGGCTTCGTCGTGGACGATCTCGAGCACGCCTACGCGCACCTGCGACAACATGAAGACCGGATACAGAGTGACTTCACGTTGCTCGAACGCGACGAACGGTGGAGCTTGTACTTCTTCTACGAGAACGGACCGGTGAAGTTCATGATCCAGTTCTCGGAGGTCAAACCCGAGAGTCGAGGCTTTACCGCACCGGAGAGCAGAGGGTTCGCCGACTACCTCTACGACTACACAAGCCGTCCCTACGGCGTCCAGTTCGAGGACGGATGACGCCCAAACCAGAGCACGGGCAGTCAAATGCACCCGGAACACAACAGTTCCGGGTGCTGCGGTCTCTTGCTGAAGGCGGGCGGCCCCGTTACCGGGCACCTGCCGTAACAGCGGATCCGATGACCACCGGCGTGCGCCACTCGCTGTACCGATCGTCCGTGCCTTGCATGATTCCAAGCAGCAGGCGACCCAACTCACCAGTCACGGGTCCGATCTCTCCACTGCCGACAGGGTAGCGGTCGACGGAAAGCACCGGTGTGATCTCGGCCGCCGTGCCGCAGGTGAACACCTCATCAGCGAGATACAGCTCCGTTCGATCGACCTGTCGCTCGACAACCTCCACCTGCAGGACTTCGCGGGCCAGGGTCAGGATGGCATCGCGCGTGATGCTTTCGAGAATGCCGCTGGTCACATCCGGCGTGATCAGGACACCGTTTTTGAGGAATGCAACGCAGGCACCTGGCGCCTCGGCGATCTTCCCCTGTGGGTTGAGCATGAAGGCTACATCGTAACCATCCAGCTTGACCTCGTGGGTTGCCAGCTGCCCATTCCGATAGTTCGCGATGTTCTTGATCCTCGGTGGCATCACCGTGTCCGAGATGCGAGTCCAGGTGCTTACGCGCGCCTGCTGGGCATGGTCGGTACCGAGGTGCGTCGGCATTGGATTCGTCCGAATCACCATCTCGCTCTCCAGCTTGGAGGGGTCGAACCGCGCCGATCCCGCGTTGGAGGCATAGACGAGCGGAAAGATGTACGTGTCTTCGCGACACTCATTCTCACGGAGCAGCCGCAGGATAATATCGCGGAGCTTCTCGCTGTCCTGTTCCAGTGGAAGCCGAACGAGCTTTGTCGATCCCCGCAGTCGTTCCAGGTGGGCATCCAGCCGGAAGACGTTCAGTTCCTGGCGCTCCTCGTTCCAGTAGCCCCGAATGCCCTCGAATACCGCCCCAAGGGACGACCAGGCGAGGTCCGTCACATGGACGGTGGCGTCTTCCCACCGGACCAGTCCATCTTTCCACCAGACATACGTTGGATGTGCAGCCGCCACGGCCGTGGTCCTTTCCCCTGAAACCCTGCTTCGACCTGTTCCATCGAGTATCGCACAGGCCCCCTTGGGGCATTGGGGAAGTGCTTCGCCCACCGGTATCAGGAATCCGCCGTCAAGGCCAGGGCCGCTGCTCCATAGAGTCCAGTGTCGGTCCCCAGCGAGGAATAGGTCACACGGACATCGGCCCGCATGTCGACGAACGAATGGTCCTGCATAGCACGCCGGGCAGGCTCCATCAGGAGCTCCCCGAGCGTTGCCACCCCGCCGCCAATTACGATTTTCCGCGGGTTGAAGAGATTGATGAAGGCGCCCATCGCCGCGCCAAGGGCTCTGCCCGCGCGGGCCAGAATCAGCAAGGCGGCGGCATCGCCCTGCTCCGCCGCCGCCTTAACAACCCCGGCGTGCGGCTCTCCCTCGCCGGCAAGACGACGGAGCAGGTCACCCTCGGTGGTCGTCGCAACTGCCTGTGCTTCCCGCTGGATCGCCCACCCGCCGACGAACGCTTCCAGGCATCCGATGCTTCCGCAGGTGCACCGCGGTCCATCCATTGCCACGCTGACATGCCCGACCTCCGCCCCAAGACCCCGGGCGCCATCGATCAGCACTCCGCCACAGACAACGCCCCCGCCGACCCCTGTTCCCAACGCTAGGTAGACGAGATCGTCGATGCCCTGGGCACTGCCATACCGCATCTCGCCGAGCGCGGCGCAATTTCCGTCATTGGCGAGATGGACCGGTCGCCGAATCCGATCCACGAGCATGTCAATCAGCGGCACGTCGCGCCAGCCGGGCAGGTTCGGCGTGTACAGCACCGTTCCGGTCCGGGGATTCAGCGGTCCCGGGGACGCCACGCCCACCGGCACGGAGTCCCGCACGCCAGCGTCGGCGGCGGTACGTGCGATCAGGTCCGCCATCCGTTCGATGACCGCTTCATGCCCGTCACCGGCACCGGTTGAGACCACGTGGCGGTGAGTCAGGCGACCTTGTCGATCGACCACAGCGGTGCGGATGTGCGTTCCCCCGAGATCGACCGCGATGACATGCTGATGGTTCACGGACCGTACTGGCTCCCCACTGTGCCGGCGTCGGACATGTGACGACCCGTCTCGGTCATGCCCATTCCGTGCCCCGAGCGGCGTTCGAGCTAGAGGATGAAGTTGCTCAGCTCGTCATCGTCCGCAACTTCGCCTACCCGATCGGTAACGAAACCTTCGTCGATGACGACTTCCTTCTCCGGCATGTCTGGCGCCTCGAACGAGACCTCTTCGAGCACGCGCTCGAGGATGGTCTGGAGTCTTCTCGCGCCAATATCCTCGGTTCGCATATTGACGAGCGTCGCCAGCCGCGCGACCTCGCGCAATCCCGCTTCGGAGAACGTAACGGACAACCCTTCCGTGCCGAGCAGCGCCTCGTATTGCTTGGTCAGCGCGTTCTGGGGCTCGGTCAGGATCGCGAAAAGATCATCCTCGCTCAGTGCCTGGAGCTCCACCCGGATCGGGAATCGGCCCTGCAACTCCGGTATGAGGTCGGATGGACGCGCGTGGTGGAACGCTCCGGCGGCGATGAACAGGATGTGATCGGTGTTGACGGGGCCATACCTCGTCATCACGACCGACCCTTCGACGATCGGCAGGAGATCACGTTGCACTCCTTCGCCGGACACGTCTGGTCCATTCTCGCCGTCACCGGAAACCGTCTTGTCGATCTCGTCGATGAAGACAACGGCAGCGTCCTCGACACGGTGGATCGCGGCCTCGACAACCGCATCGAAATCCACCATCCGGTTGGCTTCCTGCTGCGCGAGGATGCGCCTCGCCTCCCGCACGGACACCCGCCGGCGGATCCTGCGCCGGGGAAGGAGTCCATCGAGAAATTCGTAGAACGTGTCCTGAAGCTCTTCCGGGTTGACGCCGCTGATGATCTCGTACGACGGCAGCTCGTCTGCGTCATCATCCGGTTCAAGCTCGATCTCGACGGTCTCGTCCTCCATCGCTTCGTCATCAAGGAGTTGACGGACGCGCTTTTGCTCTCGTCGACGCCTGCGTTCGGTGGCGATCGCCTCCCGCTCGGCCCGGTCATGCTCATCGAACTGGCCGTTTTCCGATTTCCGCGCGGAACGGGGAGGTCGCCGGCTCAGCTCCTGTTCGGACAGAATCTCCGCGAGGCGGTTGACGGCGACATGCGATGCTTCGTCCTTTACCAGCTCCAACCGCTCGCCGTGTAGCATGGAGATGGCGATCTCGACGAGGTCGCGGACAATCGATTCGACATCACGGCCAACGTAGCCAACCTCGGTGAACTTCGTCGCCTCGACCTTGATAAACGGGGCGTCAACGATCCTTGCCACGCGGCGTGCGATCTCGGTCTTGCCAATCCCCGTCGAGCCGATCATGAGGATGTTCTTCGGCTGCACCTCCCGCCGCATTTCCTCGGGCAGCTGTTGCCGCCGGTACCGATTGCGAAGCGCCACCGCAACGGCCCGCTTGGCGTCCGCCTGACCGATGATGAAGCGATCGAGCTCGGCGACGATCTCCTTCGGCGTCAGGCTGTCCGCCGGTCGAGGTTGTGGGGGCAGCTCTCCGGACGGACGGATGAATGATTCCTTGCCTGTGCTCCGGCGCAGGGTATCAGCCATTAGCCCACTTCCTCCTCGAATGCGGTGTCCGCATCGTGCGCGCCCGGCTCGGTGGACGCGTCAACCACCTCGACGGTAATGCGGTCGTTCGTGAAGATGCAGATTTCCGCCGTCACGTCCATGCTCGCGCGAACGATCGCCTCCGCCGACAGGTCAGTGTGGCGAACCAGGGCCTTCGCCGCAGATGTTGCGAACGGAGCGCCGGACCCGATCGCCAGCACACCATCGTCCGGCTCGATCACATCGCCCTCTCCGGAAAGAAGCAGGATCGACTCCGCATCGGCAACGATCAGCTGGGCTTCCAACCGGCGAAGGTAGCGATCGCTCCGCCATTCCTTCGTGAGCTCCACGGCTGCCTTGCGAAGATTTCCGTCCCAGGACTGGAGCTGCTGCTCGAACTTCGCGAACAGCGTCAGCGCGTCCGCGACGGCGCCGGCGAAACCCGCTACCACAGTTCCGTCATAGAGAGTCCGAAGCTTCCGGGCGTTGTGCTTGAGCACGACGTCGCCAATCGTGACCTGGCCGTCACCCGCCAGCGCCACGCTGCCATTCCGCTTGACCCCGACGATCGTGGTCGCGTGTGGCCGGTTGGAGACAAACTCGTGATTCGCGATCTTCTTCACCATTGGGGACTCATCCACATCTTATAGCGCCAGCACGAGGCGAGCACTGCGGCGCTTTGTGCGTATCGACGCATACGCTCTCACCCGGCCCTCAGTTTTGCACGTAACACATCGGAGCGGCGCCTGGGGAGAGTCCAGGCACCGCTTGTCATGGCCAGTCGGGAACACGGCCGACGATGATACCGGTGCTAATCTCCCGCCTTCGCGAGCTGCCGCTCGGCGCCGGTGCCGCTGCACGAGGAGCACTTCAGCTGGTTGCCACGCCCGACTTCAACCATGTACGCCCCACAGTGCGGGCATGTCTGGCTTACGGGCTTGTTCCAGGAGACAAAATCACAATCCGGATACCGCTCGCACCCGTAGAACTTCCGGCCCTTTTTCGACCGCCGCTCAACGACCTCTCCCTGATGGCAGGTTGGGCACTCAACGCCGATCCGGGTCAACAGCGGACGCGCGTTGCGGCAATCTGGAAAGCCACTGCAGGCCATGAACTTGCCGAACCTGCCGAGCTTGATGACCATGGGCTTACCGCACTGCTCGCACACCTCATCGGTCGGCTCGTCCCGGATCTTGACACGCTCCATCGTCTGCTCGGCGTTCTTGAGCGTGGACGTGAACGGTCCGTAGAACTGCCTAAGCGTGGGAATCCACGCACGCTCACCTGAGGCGATCTCGTCAAGCTCCGCCTCGAGCTGCGAGGTAAAGCTTACGTCGAAGATGCTCGGGAAATGCTCGACCAGCAAGTCGCTGACGACGAATCCGAGCTCCGTCGGGATCAGCTTGCGCTCCTCGATGGTGACGTAGTTCCGGGCCTGAAGCGTCGCGATCGTTGGTGCGTAAGTACTCGGCCGCCCAATACCGGCTTCTTCCAGCGCCTTCACGAGCGTCGCCTCGGTGAACCGCGGTGGTGGCTGCGTAAAGTGCTGATCCGGGATCAGCGCTTCCAGCGTCAGCGGTTCGCCAGGCTCCACCTCTGGCAATGCCCCGCGGTCGAGCTCATCCGTTTCCCCCTCATCCCGACCTTGCTGGTAGACGGCCATCCAGCCGTTGAACTTCACGATCGAGCCCGTCGCCCGGAAGATGTACGGCGTCCTGCCCGCCTCGATATCGGAGGGCGGACCAGCCGCAACATCCAAACGGGTATTGTCGAGGACGGCCGCAGCCATTTGGCTGGCCATGAACCGTTGCCAGATCAACTGGTACAGGCGGAACTGCGGGTTGGACAACTGCTTCTTGACCGAAAGCGGGTCGCGCTGGGGAGCGGTCGGCCGGATCGCCTCGTGCGCCTCCTGCGCACCCTTGCTCTTCTTTGTGTAGATCGGCGGACGGTCGGGCACATACTCCACCCCGAACCGGGTGCTGATCACCGCCCGAGCGGCCTGCTGCGCGCTCCCGGACACATTGGTCGAATCCGTTCGCATGTAGGTGATCAGGCCCTGGGTGCCTTCACCGCCCAGGTCGATTCCCTCATACAGCTCCTGCGCGATCTGCATCGTTCGCCGAACGGAGAAACCCAGCTTTCGCGAGGCTTCCTGCTGGAGTGTGCTGGTCGTGAACGGCGCCTGCGCCCGTCGTCGTGTCTCGCGCCGAACGACATCGGCGATCCGCCACGACGCACCATCAAGCGCCGCGACGATCTCGTGCGTCTGCTCACCGGTGGTGAGCTCCGCCTTCTTTCCATGGACCTGATGCAGGCTGGCACGGAATCGATCCCGATCGGTGATCTCCCTGCCGGTGATCTTCGCGAGATCGGCATCGAGCGACCAGTACTCAACGGGAACGAACTGCTCGATCTCCCGCTCACGCTCGACAACGATCCTGAGCGCAGCCGTCTGCACCCGACCCGCCGATAGCCCTCGCTTGACCTTTTTCCAGAGCAGCGGACTGATGCCATAGCCGACAAGCCGATCCAGGATCCGCCGCGCCTGCTGGGCGTCGACAAGGTCCATATCGATCTCGCGCGGATGCTCCATCGCGTCCATAACGGCATCATGGGTGATTTCGTGGAACACCACCCGGCGCAGCGGCTTGGATTCGGCCTCGGTCGCGTGGACGAGATGCCAGGCGATCGCCTCCCCCTCGCGGTCGGGGTCCGTCGCCAGAAAGATTTCCCTCGCTCCCTGAACGCTGTCCTTCAGCTCCTTGACGACCTTGGACTTGTCGCGGGGGATGAGGTACTTGGGCGTGAAATCGTCATCGACATCCACGCCGAGTGTGCTCTTGGGCAGATCCCGGATATGCCCCATCGAGGCCTTTACCGTGAATCCGGCGCCGAGATACCGGCCAATCGTCCGCGCCTTTGCTGGCGACTCAACGATGACCAGTTTGCCTCGGGTGGTCGTCTTTCGTGGTTTGGAGGAAGCCGCTCGCTTTTTGGCCGGTGTCTTGTTCGCTGCGGACCGCGTGGTGGTCGTTTTCGATCGGGTCGTCTTCGTCCCGGTCCTGGTTTCTGCCATGAATGTGTTTACCTTGATGAATCGTGCTCGGACGGGACGCCGCTCCACATTCGGAGCGACTTCCATATGAGTTGCTTAGTCTGGCGGGAGGAAAAGGAAAGGTATGCGGATGTGGGTACTCAGAGTACGTCCCATTTCCAGCGTACGGGAACTGTCAAGGGAACACCAACAAAACTTACGCAAGCGACACGCCCACGTCCCAGCGATCCTGCGGTCGACAGCCGGGGAGCGGCATCCCCGCCAGTCACCATGGGCCGATGACTCTACCACGTTCCGTAGACCGTGCCTTCGATGACGCCACCCGGCCGGCGTCTCCCACCCTGTCCTTTTACCCACGCGTGTAGTGCTGCGCTCCGATGTTGCGGACCAGCCCCTGAAGCTCCAGCGTCAGCAACTGCGCGGATACGGAAGGCAACGGCATCCCGCTGCTCTCGACGATGTCGTCGATGTGCTGTGGCTCGCCGGTCAGCACCGCCAGCAGGCGCCGGTCTTCTTCATTCAAGAGTAGCGGCTGCTGTACGGGTTCCTCCCGCTCTGTCCGACGGAGCTGCAAATCCTCAAGGACATCATCGGCGGAGCGCACGAGCCTGGCGCCATCCCGGATCAGGCGGTTCGTGCCCATGCTGTTCACGGCGGTCACGTTGCCACCGACGGCGAAGACATCGCGCCCCTGGTCGGCGGCGAAATCCACGGTGATCAGTGCCCCGCTCCGCTCCGGCGCCTCGACCACGACCACGCCAAGCGATAACCCGGAGATGATCCTGTTGCGAGCCGGGAAATTGGGAGCGTCTGGTTTCCGGTCGGGAGCATATTCCGACAGCACCGCGCCCTGCTCCGAGATGCGCCTGGCCAGGCCGCGGTGCTCGTGGGGATAAATCCGGTTGACCCCGCCACCCAGAACCGCGATCGTCCGTCCGCCGGCTTCCAGCGCCGCCTGATGCGCGATGCCATCGACACCCAGTGCCAATCCCGAGACAACAGTGACTCCCGCCTCGGCCAACCCGGCACCGATCTGTGTCGCAACCTCTCGTCCATACGGCGATACACGGCGCGTGCCGACAATCGCCACCGCCGTCGTATCCGTTTCGATGAGCTGTCCCCGGTAAAAAAGGACGGGTGGCGGGCCTCCCGCTTCACGCAGGAGCGCCGGATAGTCGTCATCGGTGAGCGTCACCGTGGAGATGCCGTCCCGCTCCAGATCTCCTCGAAGCTTCCCGACATCGATCTCGGACCGAACCCGGGTCAACGCCTCATGCGCGCGTTCGTCCAGAATCGCCCGAAGCCGGCCTGCCTCGGCCGACCAGGCCCGCTCCAGGGATCCGAAGTGGTCTTCCAGCCGTCGAATCCGCGATGGGCCGACGAACGGGACGAAATGGAATGCCACCCAGTAATCCCGCTCCTGCAGCGCTCGCGGAGCAGCTGTTTCCCCGCGGACGCTCACCTGGTTCTCCTTGCTTGCCCGGTCCGTCACGATTACACCTTCAGGAATGATCGCGGTTCTGGCTCGTTGTCCATTGCGCCATCCGGATTCTGGTCCAACACTGCCGGCGTGTTCCCCATTGACGTGCGGCGAGTACGGGTCCATGCTCCGCGACGGGTGCACGAGTCGCTCACGCGCACAGGATGCAGAATACTGACGACGGCACAGCGCCGTCTCGCCAAATCGCACCGGTCATCATGTCGAAGCCAGGCGCACGGCCAGGGGCCGGGAGCCACGAACCGGTACGGGAGCCATCGATGCAATTCAACAACACGGTCAAGGAGAAACTCGCCAACGGTGATGTCGTCATGGGATGCTTCATTCCTCCCGCATCCGGTTTCACCGTCGAGATCCTTGCCCTCGCCGGTTTCGATTTCGTCCTGCTGGACGCCGAGCACGGGCCGATCGCTCCGGAATCGGCCTACGAAATGATCCTGGCGGCGGAATCGCGCGGCATACCGGCGTTCGCCCGGATCGGGCAGAACGACAAGCAGGTCATCCTGAAATTCCTCGACCTCGGCATCTCGGGCGTGATGGTGCCACAGATCGCCAACGCGGTGGAGGCCGAAAACGCCATTGCCGCCACCAAGTTCTGGCCAAGAGGCACCCGTGGCCTCGCCGGTGGGCGAACGTTCAACTACGGGCTCAAGGAATCGGCGCCGGACCTCGTCCCCGTGCTCAACGACCGCGTGCTCTCGATGATCCAGTTCGAGCATATCGACACCCTTCCCCATCTCGACGCCATTCTGGATGTGCCGGATCTGGACGTCCTGTTCGTCGGGCCAAACGATCTTGCCCAGTCGATGGGCTTCCCAGGGCAGCCCGGCCACCCTGACGTGACAGCCGTAGCGGACGATGTTGTCCGGCAAGTCAGGGAGCGTGGGATCAAACTGGGCACGGTGGCCCCGGATGCGGCGAGCGCACGCGTCGCGATCGATCGCGGATTCGACATGATCGTCGCCAATTCTCCAGGCTTGCTTGCCAGCGCCGCCCGGGCGTACGTTACCGGCGCCCGCTCCACCTGATTGAGGAAGCCTGCGGACGACCTTTGGCAAGCGCCCACGTCCGGGCGGATGGCATCGTGCTGGCAGCACAGACGCACCAGCGAAACAGGCGTGGCGGGCAGTGGTGAAGCACCTGATTTCGTGCCAGACTTCACTGCGGGGCCTCGTCGAATTGTCGATAACATAGGCCTGTGGTATCGTGCATTTCCAGAAGCCACGCCAAAACATC
>DASYVY010000572.1:0-2996 GCA_035936535.1 Thermomicrobiales bacterium
CCTGTTCACAGACGCATACCAGCTTCACCGCTTACGTTCCTTCCCGCACCGGATCCGGCGGTCCGATAACGCTATCGGGTGCCAGTGGTGTCCACAGACCATACTCATTCCCACGGCTGCCTCACCCCCGGAGCCGAAACGATCGATCCCTCCCTCGCAATCTCCCCACCACGATCGGAGGGAGGCAGGTCCCGGCCGGATGCGAGGACGGATGTCCTGTCCTCCCGGCGTCGGCGCAATTCCCGCGGGGTATCCAGATCGGCCGGATGGGTGTTTCATGATGCCATCGCTCGGCTCACGGGATAGCGGGCTCGAGGGGATTGGCAGTGGCGGAGCATCGCCCCAAACCGCCCACTCCTCCGGTCCGGGGGTGTACTGCATGGAAAAGCTGAGGATCAGCCGGTCCGAACCCATCGGGCCCGAAAACCCCGCCGGGACATCGAGAGCCGGTGCGGGGAGATCACAGGAAGCGTCCGGGAGGTATCGATGACAGGGACCATGCTGGCGGTCGTGACCCATGGACCGCGGGATTATCGGGTCGAGGAGGTGCCGGTGCCCGAACCCGGGCCCGGCGAGTTGATCGTCGAGGTTGGTGCGGTCGGCATCTGCGCCTCGGACATGAAGTGCTGGCTCGGTGGCCCCCTGTTCTGGGGCGAGAACGGAAGTGGTGGCTTCGTGGAACCACCGTGCATCGCCGGGCATGAGTATGCCGGTCGGGTCGTCGCCATGGGTCCCGGTGCCGCGGAGTACCGGGATGTTCGCGAGGGAGACCGGATCGTCGCCGAGCAGATCGTCCCCTGCACCGAGTGCCGTTATTGCCGCGATGGGCAGTACTGGATGTGTCAGCGGCATTGGACCTTCGGGTTCAAGCATCAGACACACGGAGGGATGGCCCGCTTCAATCGCATACCCGCCCAAGCCCTGGTGCACCGGATTCCCGACTCCCTAAGTGACGGCGAGGCAGCCTACATCGAGCCGATGGCGTGCGCCTGGCATGCTGTCGACCGTGGCGATATCAGGGAAGGCGACACGGTCGTGATCGGCGGTGTCGGCAACATCGGCCTCTGCATGCTTCAGATTGCCAGGCTGCGAAAACCCGGCCGACTGATCGCCCTCGATACCAAGCCCTATCGCCTGGAGAAGGCCCTCGCGCTAGGGGCGGATCTCGCTCTCAACGTTGCCGAGGAAGATGCCATCGCTCATGTGCGCGATCTGACCGATGGGTACGGCTGCGATGTCTACATCGAGGCGTCAGGGCATCCGAGCGGCGTGCGCCAGGGTTTGGAGATGCTGCGCAAGCTCGGGACGTTCGTCGAGTTCAGCGTCTTCAACGAGCCGGTGACGGTGAACTGGACGATTATCGGCGACACCAAGGAGCTGAACATCCATGGCAGCCACCTCGGGCCAGGCGGGTATGCGCCATCGATCGCGGCATTGGTGAAGGGCGATGTCGACGTCAAGCCGCTCCTGGCGGAAGCGTACCCACTGACCGAGTTCCAGGAAGCGATGCAGCAGGCGCTGAGCGGGGACGTGCTCAAGACACTGATCACACCCGTCTAGCGCCCCCGGACTGGTGGCCTGGAACCAGAATTCGTAGGGGCGGACCTCATAGACAATCGCGAAGCGAATGATGGACCGCTTCCGCGCATAGACAGTCGCAAAGCGACTGAGCGGACGCGGTCCTTCAAGTGCTGCGCAATTGCCTAGTATGGGATGCGGTCCATTCGCGTCTGCCCGTGCCACCCCTCCACACGGGTTTCCTGCCGGGGCACTCGTTCGCCGCGACCTCACGGGCGAACACGGAGGTTCGCCCCTGCAGATTGCCTCGCTCGCCCCTGCGTAGGGGCAAGGTCCAGCCGGCCTTGCCACCGCTCCTATGATGCCCGTCATTCACTTTATGGAGCCTACAGGGGCGGCGCCGAAGAGACCGGTCCAGAGCAGGCGGGCGGCGATTGCTCGGGCGGGGCGCCAGCGATCGGCAAGCCGGTCGAGGTCATTGAGGGTGAGGTCCGGCTGAGCGAAGGCATGCCGGGCCGCCCGCAGCAGCGCGATGTCGCCGGTGGGGTGAGCATCCGGGGCCCCGATCCCCCACAGCACGGCCGATTCCGCTGTCCAGCGGCCGACCAACGGCAGCTCCATGAGGGATCCCACGGCTTCCTCCGGCCGTTCCCAGGCGAAGGCATCAGCCGGCAGTGCCCCGTCGACCTGGCGGCGGGCGGCAAACCGGATAGCCTCCGCCCGTTTCCAGGTAACGCCGGACGCGCGAATCGCTTCCACAGGCGCTTCGGCGAGTTCAAGTGCGCTTGGGAGCGGTCGAAATGCACGGCCGTCGATCACCGTCGCGTCCGCGAAACGGGCTGCCAGCTTTGCCTGCGTGACCGCCGCCGCCGCGACCGAGATGCTCTGGCCGACGATCGAGGTGACGATGCCATCGAACAGCGAGCCGTCGCAGTAAGCCCGCAACCCGGGAAATCGTTCGGCCAGGTCCTGGATCACCGGATCGTCGAACCGTGGCATCACCGCGTCGATCCCCAGCACCGCCCTCGCCCACTCCCGGTCAGTGGCTTCGGGAGCGTTTCCTATTATGTCGACAAAACCGGGGCCGGTCTGCCGGCACTGACGCCAGGCGATACGGTCGTGCCCGCGACCGATCCACGTGAGCGTGCCATCGGCCCATCGATGCCTTGGAGAGCGCTCCCCGACCCAGGCAGCGGGTCCGCACGTCTGAGACAGGGAGAATGATCGGGATACGTCCAGGTGCCGGGTGGGACCCGGCTCACCGGAGTGGGAGCTCAACGGAGCGCCGTCAGCTTCCCGCGCGCCCACCGCCGGGCGTTGCCCGGTGCGTTCCAGGCAGGCGCGAGAGCGCCGCCCACCGGCACCAGCACAGTCCGGAAGAAGGCGCGCCCGACACGGCGGATCGGTGCGGGTACATTGGCGAACTCATCGACGGTGAGTGTTCGCCAGACGACGTCGACAATCGCAAAGGAGATCGT